>NZ_JAERLW010000007.1:0-177457 GCF_018256215.1 Gluconobacter sp. Dm-73
CCATTCCAGCAGAATGGCAGTTCTCCGCAATACGGTTACGATACGATCATGCGTCAAAACACCATGGCGCTGGCGCATTATCTGGCAGCCCATTCCATTGGTGGCGTGGATGCGCTTCCGAACTACTGGATGGTCGGCCAGTATTCCAATTCGGCCGTAACAAACTCCATCGGAAACGAGACAGACCCTGAAAGCATTTCACGCGTGACGTTGGATCTGCTGTCTGCGGGAATGGTTGACGCGACGAATCTGGCGGCGCGTACTGCTGGAGTTATGTCGGCGCAGAAAGGGATCTGCCCTCGTATCACGGCGTTCGCCAACGGACAGACCAGTACGCCGACCCTGGCCGCAACACAGGGTCATGCGACGGCTCCGGCATCGTCAGGTCGCTATGGCTATGGGGATGTCGTCGACGGTTTGCGGATCGATCCCGACCAGGGGCTCCAGTTCATCGACAATGTCTATAAGGCGTCTTCGACGGCGGCTCCCATGAAGGTCAACGGCATCGATGACAGTTCAGGCAACCGGGGGCTGATGTGGGCAAATCGCAATTTTGAAGAAATGGGCGACGGGTATCATTTCAGGACCTGGAATGCCGGGATCAGCGGCTTCAATCCGGACGGCACGCCCAGGATCGATGCCACGCAAGGCAACTCCGAAGTGTGGGTGGACTATGTCGGCGGTCATTTCACCTTCGCCTTTGCCAGCAAAAACGTCTATGAGGCCGCGCTCGACCTGACACTCGACAGTGCGAAATTCACTGTCCCGGTGGAGTTGATCGGGTTCCCTAAAGCAACAATTCTGGGCCTTACAGGTTCAGAGGAAGGAATGATTATCAACGACAGCGATGACCATGTGCCTGTCATTTACGAAAACGGGAAATGGTATCCGATCCAGCTTGGGGCCGCTTTGCAATAAGCGCCCCCTGATATCTGGCTAAGATGCTCTTCCAGGCCCGTATTTTCAGAGATTTTCTCCAGAAATCCGGGATGTTGGTTTTTTATGGGTGAGCTTCCGCATATGCGGCGGCGGCTCCGAACAGTCCGGGTTGTGGGTGGGTGATGATTTTGACCGGCATTTCGGTCATCATTGTCTCGAAACGCCCTTTTGCGACGAAGCGTTCGGCAAATCCGGAATGACCGAGGCTGTCTGCGAGGCGGAGACCCAATCCGCCACCAATCACGACGCCTCGTGCTCCGTGTGCGAGTGCCAGATCGCCGGAGACTGCGCCCAGGCTCAGGCAAAAGCGTTCCAGTGCGGCAACGGCCACGGTGTCCGAGCCGTCGAGGGCGTTCTGCCACAGGGTGCGGTTGTCACGCAGGGTAATGGGCCAGCCCTGTATTTCCGCAATGACTTCATACAGATTGGTCAGGCCCGGACCTGAGACAATCCGCTCTGCGGAAACGCGGCGAAAGCGCAGACGCAGGGCTTTGAGAATTTTGTCTTCCAGTTCGTCGAGGGGAGGATAATCCAGATGACCACCCTCGGTTTCCATCACGAAATACCGGTCGTTGCGACGGAGGAGGCACGCAGCACCTAGTCCGGTTCCCGGCCCTACAATAGTGATGGCACCTTCGGTTGGAAGGTCGATATCCGGTCCACACAGATGTTTCATACAGGATGAATCGACCTGTGCCACGGCATGGGCCACAGCCCCAAAGTCATTGACCAGCACGAAATTATCGAGATGCAGGCGCGCGGCGAGCTGGCTGGGCTGGATGATCCACGGATTGTTGGTCAGTTTGAGGATTTCTCCGCTGACCGGACAGGCGACCGCGATACCGGCTTCGCGCGGCAGGTCACGATTCAGGGAGCGGCCGAATGTTTCCCAGGCCAGCGCCAGACTGCCATGTTCCGCACATTTCAGTGTCGTGGCCTCACCCAGCGTGATGACCTTGCCATCCTCGATGGTCGCGATTGCAAAACGTGCGTGCGTTCCACCGATATCGACGGCGACGATTTCCCTCATGGCACCTCAAGTCCTCTGGCGATGCTGGCCGACGGCCTGCGCTTTTTCCATGTGCAGCAGTTGCCTACCGGTTCCTCCGCGTCAAGTTCCGGATGTGATGGAATTCGTAATTCAGCGAGCGGGCCGCTGTCGGACTTCTGCGGTGCGCAGCAGTCGGTGAACGATGGCGCGCGGCACGATCATTTCAAGAAACCGGGCTATGGCGAAAGGCCAAGGGAAAAGCAGGTGCGCCCTTCCTTGCCCGATGGCGCGTGCGATCATGCGGGCAGCGCGTTTTGAGGAGACGAGGAAGGGTCGCGCTCCTTCGAGCCGCTGACTCATCGGCGTGTCGACATAACCGGGAGAAATCAGGGTGACAGAGACATGATGCGGGGTCATGGCGGCGTGCAGGGCCGTGCTGAAGCGTGCCAGACCGGCTTTTGAGCCACTATAGGCCGTGGCGACAGGAAGATCGTGGAACGCCGCGACGGAGCCTACCAGTGCGATCCGGCCTTCTTTTCGGACAGCCATACGTGAGGCCATTTCGGTGGCAAGGGTCGCAGGGGTTGTGAAATTGACGAGGGAGATGTCTCGGACCTGCTCGGCCGTTTCCGTCAGAGCGCCTTCGGGACGAATATCGCCCAGTCCCGCCCCCAGAATCAGAATATCGATTTTTTGCGCGTCGTCTGTTTTTCGCAAAGCATTCAGAGCATCGTCCGTGCGGCACAGATCAAGGGACAAGATTTCTGCCGAGGCGCCTTTACGGACGACCTGTGCGGCAATGTCTTTGAGCCGTTCGGGACTGCGGCCCCAGAGCGTCAGATGAGTTCCCGGACGGGCGTAGTGGAGCGCCAGAGCGGCGCCGATCCCGCTCGATCCTCCGGTGATGAGGACGTGAAACGGGGCGCTGGAAGAGGAAACAGAAGTCTCTGGCATGGAAAACCGCTTTATTCGTGGTCGGATCGGGGCTGGAAGGGTATAGCCCTCCCATGCAACAAGATGCGACCCCGTGCCGTACTGGCACATCAGCCCGTTGGACGGGATGTTTTTTTCGATCAGAGGTACACCTGCCATTATGACACTGCCCGACAGGACTGACATCCCTGCGCCGCATGATGATCTTGTGGTTCGGCCAGTGACGACGCGGGCTGATCTCAAACTGTTCACGACGCTTCCGCGTCGTATCTATGCCGGAATGGCGGGCTTTGTCCCGGCTTTCGACATGGAACAGGATGATCTGCTGAACCCGAAAAAAGCGCCGATTTTCCGCCATGCGAGCATCCGCTACTTTCTGGCATGGCGTGGAAACACGGCTGTGGGGCGCATTGCAGCAATCGTGGACCATCGTGCCATTGAGCACTGGGGCATGAAAATCGGCTGTTTCGGGGCGCTGGATGCTGTTCCTGAAGGCAGTGTCGTCAGCGCACTGCTGGAGACGGCCCGGAACTGGCTGCGTCTTCAGGGCATGCAGACAATGCGCGGGCCGGTGACGCTGAGCGGCAATGGCGAATCCGGCCTGATGATCGAAGGGCAGGACCAACCCCTGATGGTCGCCATGCCCTGGCATCCGCGCCTGATGGGGAAACTGGTTGAAGACGCGGGCTATACGCCCGTTGAAGACCTTTTGAGCTATAAGCTCGATCTCGATGATCAGACGGAATCGCGTTTCAAGGTTCCGGGCGATCTGAAAATTGGCGAAGGCCGACTCGGCTCTATTGCCATCAGGCGTCTGTCGAAGAAGCAGATTGCCGAGCAGGGCGAAATCCTGCGTCAGCTTTACAATGATGCCTGGAGCGACAAGTTCAATTTCGTACCCCTTCAGGATTACGAAATGAAGGCCATGATCAAGCAGCTTGGTCCGGTGCTTCGTCCTGAACATTATGTCCAGATCGATCAGGATGGTGAACCCGTCGCCATGGCGCTGGTGGTTCCCAATCTTTACGATATTGCTGGTGATCTGAGTGGTTCGCCTTCGCCTCTGGGTTGGGTGAAGCTTGCGGCCCGGCTGACGACGCATCGTTTTCATTCGGCACGAGTCATTCTGCTGGGCGTGACGCAGCGTCTGCGTGGCACCGTTCTGGGCGCGCTGCTGCCGTCTCTGGCGATTGCCGAACTGATGCGCCGCCGGAAGTCCCTGCCCTATTCCTGGGTAGAGCTGGGCTGGATTCAGGCTTCTGATTCCAACATGCGCAATCTGGCAGAAAGCATCGTGCCCGAGCCTTACAAGCGCTATCGGCTTTATGAACGGCCGATCGACGATCCGGCCTGAAGGCTAGGTTTGTTGCAGGGTGGCTTCAGAAATGCTGCCAGCCGCCCTGTTCGAGCACAATATCAGCTCCTGTTGCATCCAGAAGCCTGACGCCACGTCCTGTTTGCACTCGACCGATACGATGAACTGCGATTCCGGCATCCTGGCATGCAGACTGAAGTGCTCGTGATCGTTCGGGCGGGCATGTGAGGAGCAGTTCGTAATCGTCGCCACCACACAGGCGTTGCATGAGCCAGTCCTGCCCGAGTGATGCGGCAGCGTCCGAAACAGGAACGGCTTCCGATTCGATAACGAGTTGGACGCCTGATTCCGTTGCGATGTGACCGCAATCCTGAATGAGGCCGTCTGAGATATCCATGGCTGCGTTGACAATGCCGTGAAGATTTAAGCCTGTTCTCGGCTGTGGCAGGCGGTATCGTGTGGCCAGAAAGCCCGACGGATCCTTGAGCCTGCCCTGAAGCACGAGCAAGCCTAGAGCGGCGTCTCCGATCGTGCCGGTCGCCCAGATATCGTCGCCTGCTTTGGCGCTGTTGCGGCGAAGCGCCGTGTTCTGTTTGAGAAGTCCGAATACAGTTGCGGACAGAACCAGTGGCCCGGAGATGGAAGTCGTATCGCCGCCGATCAGATGCACGCCATAGTGTCGTTGGTCTTCTGCGAGGCCATGCGAGAACGCAGCAAACCAGCTTTCGTCGTGTCGCCCTTCGCGTGGGACGGTTACGTTCAGCGTGTAGGCATGAGGCCGTGCACCCATGGCTGCCAGATCGGACAGGTTGCAGCGCAACAGCTTGCGACCGAGGGTCTCTGGCGGATCGTCTGGAAGAAAATGGACGTTCTCGACCATGGTATCGGTCGAGATGGCGAATTCCTCGCCTACGGGACAGCGCATCAGTGCGCAGTCATCCCGCAGGTCGAGGGCTTCCGATCCGGCGAGTGGCCGGAAATGACGGGCAATGAAGCTGAATTCGCCTGATACGGCGTCTTCGCAATCCGATCTGCCCGTCATGGATCAGGCGTTGCCGTCATTACCGCTGCGGCTGAGAGTATCGAGGATGCCATTGACCATCTTGGGTTCGTCGCCGGAGAAGAAGCCGTGAGCGACGTCCAGATATTCGTTGATGATGATCCGGTCCGGTGTGTCCGTGCCGATCAGCTCAAAAACGGCACCACGCAGCAGTGCGCGCAGAACAGGGTCCAGCCGCGGCAGTGGCCACTGTTCGGGCAGAACGGCGCTCAGTTTTGTATCGATATCGTCTTGTCGACGGGTGACGCCAAGGACGATTTCCTGAAACAGCTTCAGGTCGGCATCTGGGATATGGCCATCTTCGAACAGGGCGGTGGAACTGACGCGGCGATGGCGGATGAACTGGCTGATGACGGTTTCCGCCGTGTCGCCGGACTGTTCGCACTGGAACAGCGCCTGAACGGCAGCGACACGGGCAATGGTCCGGCTGCGGCGCGTCGGGTTGGTGGCGGGGGCGTCGGTAACGGTCATGGTGTCTCCTGGGAGTCGTCGGGGTGCGGCATGTCTGCTCCCCCGGGAATAGGTTTCATGTCGGCGAGGATTTTCGAGAAGGCCTCGACCTCGCGGAAGTCGCGGTAGACGCTGGTGAAGCGGACATAGGCCACACCGTCCACTTCGCGCAATGCGTCCATCGCAAGCTGGCCGATGCGATGGGAAGAAATTTCATGTTCCCCCGAGGCTTCGAGCTGTCGGACCAGTCCATTGACCAGCTGTTCCTGACGTTCTTCGGGAACCGGGCGTTTGCGCAGGGCGACGCGGATGGAGCGCGCCAGCTTGTCCCGATCAAAAGGAACGCGTCTGCCGTCTGCTTTGGTGACGGAAAGTTCGCGAAGCTGAACGCGTTCGACGGTCGTAAAGCGCTGCGTGCATGCTGAACAGACGCGCCGGCGACGGATGGCAACGCCATCTTCCGTGGAGCGGCTGTCCTTGACCTGGGTATCGTCATGTCCGCAAAAAGGGCAACGCATTCGCGATCCTGAGAGTTCGGGCCTTGTCGGGGCCGGGTAAGTGGGCGCACTTTACCGGATGATGCGTTCTGGCCCAAACGGGGCTTTGCACGAGACTGCCTACATTCACGGGAGACTGTCGTTGAAACGGGTATCTGTCCTGACCGCCCTCTTTGTTTTCTCTGCGTCGCAGGCTTTTGCCCAGCAGTCCCTTTCAGGAACTGCGCCACCGCCGGATGCCGCTCATGATGCGGAGCGCGTTGTCGTTCTGGACGGGACGTTCCGCCCTTCGGCATATTTTCCAGACCGCGGGGCGGGTTACTTTACGATTCGCAACGACGATAGCGTGGATCACCTCCTGAAAGGGATTTCATCTCCGCTCTGTCAGAACGTGGTTGCACATCACACGAATCAGCAGCAGACCGAAGGGGCGAATGACCTCTTCACCCATCTGGCTCTGCCTCACGACTCCACGATGATCTTCCCGCGCTCGGGCTATCACATGATGTGCATGGGTATCCGGCAGATGCCTGCTGTGGGAAGCAAAGTGCCTTTCACGTTCGATATTCTCAACGGCGGCAGCATCACGGTCAGCTTCACGGTGACGGGGCCTGACGAACTGACCCATGACTGAAGTTTCAGTGGGCTGAGGCAGGCTCGCGGATTTCCCGCAGGACAGTCAGGACGGCGGATCCGTAGCGATCCAGTTTCGAGGCGCCGACACCTTTGATGCAGCCCAGTCCGTCCCGGCTGTCCGGTTGTTCGCGGGCGATATCCCGCAAGACGGAATCGTGGAAAATGACATAAGGCGGGATTTCCTGCTCTCGTGCTTCGGACAGGCGCCACTGTCGCAGGGCATCGAAATACGGTTTTTCATCCGCTGAGAGGCGGTCGTTTTCCGTATTGCCGTCAGACCCTGCGCTTGCCGTCAACGCGGCTTTGGCTTCAAGCCTGAGCGCGACACGTTCCTCACCGCGCAGGATCGGGCGGGCAATCTCGCTCTGGAGCGCCAGACTGCCATACTCGCCATGCATTCGGATGGCGCCGCGCGCGATCAGTTGTCGAATGACGGCACGCCACCACTGTTCGCTATGATCCTTGCCAATCCCGAACACCGAAAGATGCTGGTAGGCATTGCGTTCGATGGTCTCATTGGTTTTGCCGCGCAGAATGTTGGAGAGCTGGACTGCGCCAAGACGCTGGCCGGTGCGGTAGATGGCGGAGAGGACTTTCTGGGCGGCCTGCGTGCCGTCAAATGTCGAGACCGGATTGATGCAGTTGTCACAATGCCCGCAGGGTTGGGGAAGGTTTTCCCCAAAACAGGCAAGAAGCGCCTGTGTGCGGCAGCCTGTGGTTTCCGTAAGTGCGATCATGCTTTCGAGACGGGCCTGCATCACGCGTTTTTCGTGGTCAGGGGCGGCGGATTGTTCGAGCCAGTATCGCGCCCGGGCCATGTCCTCCCCGCCATATAGCAGAAGCGTGTCGGACGGTTCGCCGTCGCGCCCTGCCCGTCCAATTTGCTGGTAATAGGCTTCCGGCGATGAGGGCATGTCCAGATGAACGACGCAGCGCACGTCGGGCCGGTCGATGCCCATGCCAAAGGCGATGGTCGCGACGATCACCATTTCTTCGCCGGAGCGGAAGCGCATCAGAGTGGCGCGTTTTTCGATGGCAGACAGGCCTGCATGAAACGGCAGAGCCGTCAGTCCTTTGTCACGCAACATCGTGGCGACGCGTTCGGTCTTGTTGCGGCTGCCGCAATAAACGATGGAGGCGCCTTCGCGATGGCTTTGAAGCGTTTCGAGAAGCTGACGGCTCTCGCTGGCTTTGGCGCGGGCTTCCACGATCAGGTTGGGGCGATGGAAGCTCGCCATCAGAACCTGTGCGTCGGGCATGCCCAAGGCGTTCAGGATATCGTCGCGTGTTCTCGGATCGGCTGTGGCCGTCAGGGCAATGCGCGGAACGCCGGGGAACATCTCAGGCAGGCTGGCAAGTGCGCGGTATTCCGGACGGAACTCATGCCCCCAGGCCGAAATGCAGTGTGCTTCGTCAATGGCGATCAGGGAAATCCGGCGCTTAGACAGGAAATTCGCTGTGGACGGCTGAAGCAGGCGTTCGGGGGAAATATAAAGAATGTCGATCCGGTTGTTGCGCAGATCGCTCTGGAGCTGTTCGCGTTCATCCGGTTCAAGTCCGGAATGGAGGGCGGCTGCCCGAACTCCAAGCTGTCGCAGACCGGCCACCTGATCGTCCATCAGGGCGATCAGGGGTGAAATGACGAGACCCATGCCTTCACGGCAGAGCGCAGGAACCTGATAGCACAGGCTCTTGCCGCCGCCAGTCGGCATGAGGACGAGAACGTCTTCGCCCCGCATGACCGTTTCGACAGCCTCCTGCTGGAGGCCGCGAAACCCCGAAAATCCGAAGATTTCCGCCAGAACGCCCTCAGGAGACAGCGCTGTACCGGCACCCGTTTGATCGGGAGGCGTAGTCTGCGATTGCGTCATTTCTGCTTCCGGATCAGAGACCCGGAACGATGGTGATGGAAACGCGGCGCAGGGCGACGTGCGAATCTTCAAGCTGGCTTGGTGTGTAGGGCGTCATTTCGATCTTGGCGCCGTTGATACCGTCACTGCTGAGCTGTGTGGCAACAACCTGCGCGCGGCTTGTGGCCAGTTCCTTCAGAACTGCGGCATCACCATTCACCCCGGCAGAGCCGGAAACGCGGACGACCGTGGCATGTTCAGCGCGGGCTGCTGCTGCGGCCTTGGTGACGACAGCCTGTGCGACAGGGCTGAGTGTGACGGATTCACGGTCGAAGAAAACGACGTAGCTGTCGCGCGTGGGCTGTTCGGCGCATCCTGCCAGCGCAGCTGACAGAACGAAAACCGGGGCCGCAATGCGGATGAGGGAGAGGAAACGTGCCATGGCGTAGCGTCCTGTCAGGGTGGAAAGGCGTGAAGCTGGGGCGGCGCACAGCCGTTCAGCATGCACTGGAAATAACCTGTCCGTCCTCCAGACGCCAGATGCGGTCAAGTTTTTCCACGCCTGTCAGACGATGCGCGATCAGCAGGACGCTTCGCCCTTCGGTCGCGTTATTGAGCGTTTCGAGAAACGCGCGCTCGGTATCGGCGTCCAGCCCCGTTGCCGGTTCGTCAAGAACGAGAATGGGCGCATCGGACAACAGGACGCGCGCCAGAGCAATACGGCGCCCCTGCCCGCCCGAAAGTTTCGAGCCGCCTTCGCCGATCCATGTCTCAAGTCCGTCAGGCAGGCTGCGAACGACATCCGCTATCCGGGCCTGTTCCAGAGCCGTCCAGAGGGCTTCTTCGGAAATATCTTCCCGGCCCAGAAGAAGATTGCCGCGGACCGTATCATCAAACAGATGACTGGCCTGTGACAGCCATGCGATCTGGGAGCGGAGATCGCTGTCGCGCAGGGTGTTGATGTCAGTCCCGCCCAGCAGGATCTGGCCCTGAGCGGGAGATGCAGCCTTGAGGATCAGCGCGGCCAGACTGGATTTTCCAGCTCCGGAAGGCCCGATCAGCGCCGCGCGCTCTCCCTGACGCAGGGTCAGGCTCAGATTGTGGAAGATCGGCGCCCGATCCGGCGTCCAGCTGAACGTCACGTTTTCGAGACGCAGATCCCGTCCGGTCGGGAGCGGCGCGTTGCCCTCTGGAGCCGGAGGAGCCTTATCGGCAATCTCAACGATCCGCTGGGCGGCGTGGTTGACCTGTCCGCTCAGCAGACCGGCCCGTGCCAGACCTGTCACGCCTTCGAGGGCCGTGATGGCAACGAAAAGCGCTGTAAGGCCAGCGACTGCGGGTGCCTGCGGGAACAGGAGTCCAGCAACCGCGCACAGGATGATGGCGATGCCCCCTTTAGCGATCAGGCCTGCAAGACCCTGCATGAGCGCCATACGGGTCTGCTGGCGGCGCTGGGCCTTGAAGAGGGTTTCCTGCCGCTCCGTAACGACCGCGGCGAGGACGTCTTCCGCACCGAACGCACGTGCCTCGCGAAGGCCCGAGGTCAGATCGAGTGCAGCAACCCGAAGTTCGGATTCCGCATGCAGGATGTCCGGCCCGAAACGTTTGGACAGGTGCGCGCCCATCAATGGAAGAACGAAAGCGAGAACGGCAAAGAGTGCGCCTGTCAGCAGCCCGGCCTGTGTTCCTGCTTTCATCCAGACGATCGTGGCGATTGGAAGCGTCAGCAGCGCTGAAACCAGCGGGACAAAAATTCGCAGATAGAGGTTGTCGAGCGTCTGGACGTCGGACACTAGGCGGGACAACAGGTCTCCCGAACGCTGGAAACCCAGCCCTGCCGCAGCGCCGCCAGCGAGTTTGCGATAAAACCAGACTCGCAGATCCGCCAGAGCGCGGAACATGGCGTCATGAGTATACAGACGCTCCACATAGCGCAGGACGATCTGGGCGGCACCGGACAGGCGCAGAAGAAGATAGGCGGCTCCAACGCCGATCGCAGCGCCCGCAAGACGACCACCTGCCTGCCCCATCAGGGCCAGTCCCGCACAGACGGCCAATTCGGCAATGATGATGCCTGTGATGAGACGCGTATATTGCGGACGCCAGACCTGAAGGATTCGGGAAAGCGCTGTTTCGCTGCGTGTTTCCGGGCGCGTGGGCAGTGAGGCACTCATGCGGCTTCTCCCGTAAAGGCGATGGCGCGGCCACCATCAAGGACAAGGTGGCGTCCCTGAAACTGTCGGGCCTGTGCGGAATGGCTGCAAAGAATGACAGTCCGGCCTTTTGCCAGTTCTTTCAGGCTTGCGAGGATGCTGGCCTCGGTTTTCGGGTCAAGATGGGAGGTTGGCTCATCCAGCAGCAGAAGCGGCGAGTTTTTGAGATAGGCGCGGGCAATGGCAATGCGTTGCGCCTGACCGCCTGAAAGACCGAAGCCGCCCTCCCCGATCCGCGTTTCCAGACCGTCCGGCAGGGATGAGAGGTACTGATCGACGGCAGCCGCGGAAATGGCATGGTCCAGTTCGTCGGCCGTCGCATCGGGCTTGGCGAACAGGATGTTCTCACGGATGGTCCCGGCAAACAGAACCGGCTTCTGACCGATCCAGCTGATCAGGGAGGAAATCTGTCGCGGAGAAAAATCCTGCATGTCCTGCCCATCAAACAGGATCCGTCCCTGTGACGGAGAGACGAAGCCGAGCAGCAGTTCCAGAAGCGTGGATTTCCCTGCTCCGGAGGCACCTTCCAGAATCAGTGTCTCACCTGCGGCAAGAACGAAGCTGATATCGTGAATGACCGTGCCGCGCTGCTCGTCCCATGCAAAAGAGACGTTCTCTGCCGTAACTGAAATGCCGCCGTCGGCATGAAGGATATCTGGGGTTGCGACTGTCCGTTCGCCGGTTAGCGGGGCCAGTTCGTGCATGGCCTCTGCGGCGGCGGTGGCGTGCGCACGATCCTGATAAGCTGCTGAAAGTGCCCGGAACGAGGCAAACGCTTCAGGAACCAGAAGAACGGCGTAGAGCGCGCGGGTCAGGATGGCGTTGGACGGATGCCCCATGAGGGTGTGGGCCTGCGTTACGACGATCAGCACGAGTGCCACGACCATCGCCACATCCGTGGTTGCGGAAGCAAGAAAGGCGATCCTCAGGACTTTCATGGTCCGTTGGCGCAGATCGTCGGCACTTTTCGCCAGAGCCTGTGTCTCTCGTTCAGTTCCACCTGAGAGAACGATGGTCGCAATCCCTTTCACACGGTCCAGAAAACGTGTCTGAAGGCGTGCCATGGCCAGAAACTGTTTGCGTGACGCCACAGCCGTGGCGATTCCGAAGACGGCTTGAAAGATAGGAAGGACGGCGCAACAGGCAGCGAGGATCAGGCCAGCCTGATGATTCTCGAGGTAAACTGCGATCACGACCAGCCATTGAGAAACCAGCCAGAGCGATGCGGCTGGCAGCCAGCGCGCAAAATAGCCGTCGAGCGCTTCGATCCGGTCAACCAGCGTTGCGGCGATGGCTGCGCTGTGGTGGCGGCGCAGAAGAGCTGGCCCTTCATTGAGGATACGATCCAGCACTTCCTTTCGCAGACGGCGGCGCCCCTGAATTCCGACGGATATGGCCGTCATTTCCTGCACAGTCGAGAGAATGACCCTGAGGAGGCAGACAAGAAGGAAGACGACAATCGCTGGACCAGTGCTGTCCGTGTCGTGTGTCAGCACTGAGGCGAGCGTTCGTGCCAGCGCCCAGGCCTGCAGGAGTCCCAGCAGGGTTGAGAGCAATCCTAAACATACTACGACAGAGGTTCGGGAGCGGCTGGCGCGTCCCTGTGCCTTTACCCACGCTTTTGCGATTGTCTTGTCGGCCTTCATGACCCCTGCATATAGGTCGCAAAAGCGCGACAAGACAGTGCCTCATGCAATTCTTGCAGCTTATTTAGAGTTTTTTGTGGTTTTGGCGGCGAAACCTGCGGATGTTACGTGATTACCGCACCGAGTCTTCGTCGTGATTAATGGCCTCGCGCGCCATGGCGAGTGCCGTAAGGGACGGGCGTTCTGGAATGAAACGCAGAGTGTACCAGGTTCCGTTTTCATTGCTGACGGTCATGTCCGCATTGATTTGCCGGGCAAATCCACGAATGAGCTGCATACCAATCCCTTCCCTGCGAGTTCGAGACTCGCTGGCCTGACCGGCATCAATGCCAATGCCGTCATCACCCAGCTTCAGTTCTACCAGTCCTTCTTTGTCCGGATCTGGCGGTACAACTTTGTGAAGGGCAATGACGATATGTCCTGCCCGCTCGCCTGGAAACGCATATCGCAGGGCATTGCTGAGAACTTCCGTCACGATGAGCGCAATCGGTACGGCCTGATCGGGGGAGATCAGGACATGTTCTATATCAAGCCGGAGTCGGATACGGGTCTGGGCATTCATGCTGTTGGCTGACAACAGAATGCTACAGAGTTCTTCAAGAAAGCTTTGGACGTCCAGAGCGGAAAGGCCGTTTTCCGAGTAGAGATAACGATGCAGGGTCGCGAGTGCTCTTACACGGTCCCGTACGAGGCGGAATTCCTCACGGGCTTCGTGTGAGCGGATCCGACTTGCCTGAAGATTGAGCAGTGATGCCACGACCTGCAAGTTGTTCTTCACGCGATGATGGATCTCGCGGATTAGCATGTCCTGATTGCGGGCTGACTGTTCCAGAGCCTTTTCATGCTGGGTCAGGCGGCGTGTAGCACGCAGGAAGGCTTTTTCCAGATGCCGGATTTCAAGTGGAATAGAATGGTTGTTTCTGGGCGCGAACAGGGCGCCCCGCCTCCAGTCCGCAACGGCAAGCGCAAGTTTTTCAAGGGGATCAACCAGGAAGATACTGGCGCCTAGTGCCACGCCCAGCAGTTCCAGAACCAGAAGTCCGACAATCAGGCTGACCCGGATCAGAAAGATATTCAGGGCGTGGCTTTCTTCCGCTGTGCGCTCGGTAGCGACAATCAGGCTGACCGGCCCGTAAGCGTTCTGAAAGGCATATGTGATGCCCTGATTTGTGAAAACGTCATGTTGGCTCTGGGCGGTAATATCCCGCTGAAGACGGGCCATCGCTTTTGGGGGCAGGTTGACCGATACGGGACGATCCGGAAAAAGCGAATAGAGAGAACCATCAGGCATTGCGAGAAAATGCCGGGAATTAGTCTCCGTACCAAGAAGAAGCCGACTGTCCCCTTTTCGAAGATGGTTCTGCTGCCATCCCAAGGTCCGTATAGCTACGATATAGCCCGAAACGGAATTGTTGCTGAGAATGGGAACAACAAATTTCAGAAGTGGGCCTCGTGCGCCCTTGAGCACATCAATTCCGGCGACGGGCAGTCTTGCGGAAGCAGACATCATCGAAGGCGACGCATTTTCCGGTGAGTGACAGATCGCCGGGTCCTGAGTTGAAGGCGACGGCAGTACGACAGAGGGTCGCCCCTCGGCATCCGTTAGCATCAACAAACAGTAGTGATGCTGAGAAACCATCTGGACGAGCGCGAATTCCCGGAGAGCATTTCCGGATGAGATGTCGCCATCGGCCAGCATATCCAGAAGGGTATGGGTCTGGTCCAGATCTGTCGTGATTTCTGAAATCGCAAGCTGCGTGTCGCGTTCCGTACGCAAAGCGCTATTGCCGACATTCTGCTGATAGCTGTGCCAGGCAAGCATGGACGCGATGATTGCGAGAGGAAGGGTGGTCGCGACGATCAGCGCCATAACTCGGGCGCCGACAGTATCGAGCATCCGGATATGGCGCAGGGCCTTGCGTCCGCGAAGCAAGCGGTGCCAGCGCCGCGGATTCAGGTCTGGAGAACCAGACCGGAGAACAGTCACTTGTTTCGGTCTTCCTCGATCAGTCGGAGAAGCTCATCGGGAATTGGCTCATTTGCAACATCGTCGAAAAGCTGATGCAGACCCCGGCTCAGCCAGATACCGAAAGGTGAGTCCTGTTCCTCCCCCTTTATATCGTCGACTGAAGACTTCCGCTTGTCTCCTGCGGTCATTGGCTGGTCCCGAACCTTCCTGTGACGTCAGAAGTGCAGATTATGCACCTCTGATACTGATTATGGCGCGAACTCCGGATTCCTTTTGAGAAGCCGTTACAGGATGAACTGCCAGAAACAGTCTTACGAAAACGTCGCGTTTTCTGCAATCGCTTCCAATCCGCAATGGACTGGGATCTGCTCTCTTACAGGCAACGCATCAGGAGAGCATGAGATCCTCAGATGCGTGGCCAGCACGCCGACGGGCATCCATTGCATCGCGCAGGGCTTTGACCTTGACGCGAAGTTTGTCGTTGGTCGGAAGGTCTCCGCTCATCCAGGCTTCCAGTTGACGACGTGCCCGGAAAACGCGGCTTTTTGCAGTCCCGACGGCGCAATCCGTAGCCTCGGCCAGCTCTTCGTAACTCATGCCTTGAATGACGACCATGACCAATGCCTCGCGCTGATCGGATGGAAGGCGGGAAAGCGCCATCGACAGATCCTTCAGGGCAAGATTGTCTTCATGCGTCGCCGGGCTGGCAAAAGATGCTGCGGGCACATCATCGATATCGGTTGTTTCACGACGCTTGCGCAGGTCTGAGATGAAACGGTTACGCAGGATACGATGCATCCATGCCGAAAAATTCGTACCTGGGATGAAGCTGTTTTGTGCTGCCAGAGCGTTGCACACGGCGTCCTGTACGAGGTCTTCTGCAGCAGCGCGATTGCGGGTCAGTGAGAGGGCCTGAACGCGCAGCTTCGGAAGAATGGCAATAACCTGATCGTGGAACGTCATGGAACTGACTCCTGATTTC
This sequence comes from Gluconobacter sp. Dm-73, assembly GCF_018256215.1. Classification (NCBI taxonomy): domain Bacteria; kingdom Pseudomonadati; phylum Pseudomonadota; class Alphaproteobacteria; order Acetobacterales; family Acetobacteraceae; genus Gluconobacter; species Gluconobacter sp. Dm-73. The sequence goes on from NZ_JAERLW010000007.1 coordinate 15,482, forward strand.
GTTCTGTCTGTTTTCAGGAGATCAATGAATGGTCGGATGAGAATGTTGCATCTGGAGGATCGAAATTTTTAAAAAAAGAAAATGCTATGCCCATATCCCCCCGGAATTCAGCCATAAATCAGATAATTTTTTTTTCAGGATCCGTCTCTGGGATGTCAGTATTTTCTGTCGCTAGCTCCGCAAGCCGGGTTCTGGCACGGGAAACTCGCGCCCTCATGGTGCCAGCAGGAACGTTGCAGACCTGTGCGGCATCTTCGTAGGAGAGTTCCTGTCCTCCTACGAGGATCAGGGCTTCACGCAACAGATCCGGGAGTTTCCAGAGCAGCTCTCCCAGATCCTGAACAGCATCACGGGCATTCTGGCGGGACGGAACAGCTGTAGATGGCTGCATATCGAGTTCGATATCGAGCATGATTTCCTGCTCGCGGCTGCGTCGACGGGTCTGCTCGTAAAAAGCGTTTCGCTGTATTGTGAACAGCCATGCTTTTAGAGCTGTTCCCTGCTGGAACTGATCCTGCGACGCCAGAGCGCGCACGATCGTATCCTGCACCAGATCGTCCGCCGCAGTCGCGTCCCGTGTCAGAAAGCGCGCAAAGCCTCGCAGATCCGGAAGGGTCTGTAAAAGGCTACTGTGAAAGCTGACTTTCTGGGAAGATGGGCCCGATTGGTGCCCTTCGGACGCTGATGTGCTCAGAAGAATATCCTTCACGCGACATTGCAGACGACCGCGCAGCCACAGACACTATACGGAGAATGGGCATCGTGTCATGGTTATTCGACCTTCATAGCAGGATGCATTCCGTTTAGGGGTGAATCGGCAGATATCTTTTTCAGGAGGCCATGAACTCATGACTGATCTGGCACGTCAGGAACTCGTCAAGGCACTTCCCTATGCCCGCCGTTTTGCCCGCGCTCTTGTCGGTGATCAGAAGACGGGCGATCAGCTTGTCGCCGCCGCACTGAAAACGCTGATGGAGATACATCGCAATAGCAATCTGTCCGCACGACAGGCGCTCTACGGCCTACTTGTCAGTAAGTTCACGGAGCAGCATGCAAGGGATGCTGCGGTGGGTATGCCGCTACGTCAGCGCGCTCTTCTTCTGCTAACATCGCTTGAGGAACAGTCTCTCGCCTCCAGCGCGCAGGCTCTTGGCCTAACTGAAGAAGAGGCTGCGGCTGAACTCAACAAGGCCCGGGCTGGCCTGCAGGGAATTGCCCAGACCAGCGTTCTGATTATTGAGGACGAGCCGATCATTGCCATGGATATTCAGGATCTGGTCGAGCGCTGTGGTCACAAAATTGCAGGCGTGGCGCATACCGAAGCGGATGCCGTTGAATTGGCTGCAAAAACGAAACCCGGCCTCATTCTTGCGGACATTAATCTTGGTGGCGGTGGAGACGGTATGCAGGCCGTCGGGCGCATCCTGCGGACCCATGAGGCGCCGGTCATTTTCGTTACGGCCTATCCCGAGCGTCTGCTGACGGGCGAAACGCAGGAGCCGTCTTTTGTCATCACCAAGCCGTTCGAGCCGATGACGCTGGCTGTCGCGACCTATCAGGCTGTCACTGGTGGGGTCACGCTCGTCTGATGGCATAATTTGGAGTGGGGTGGCTTGCGGCGGGTGCTCCGCTGCGACACATAAGAAGCCATGTCGGCACCCATCCTCTCCCTTCAGAATATTGCCTATACTCTTGGCGGACGACCGCTGCTTGATGGCGCAGAGCTTGCTGTTCTGCCCGGTGAGCGTATCTGTCTTGTCGGCCGCAATGGCTCCGGAAAATCCACGCTGCTGAAGATTGCTTCGGGCGATATCGTGACGGATTCCGGCAAGCGTTTCGTGCAGCCCGGCACAAAGGTCCATTATCTCGCGCAGGAGCCGGATCTTTCGCGCTACGCCACGACTTTCGATTATGCATCTGAAGGTCTTGATGAGACCGAATCTTACCGTGCGCGCTCCATGCTGGCGGAACTCGGGATGACGGGCGAGGAAAGTTGCCAAAGTCTCTCGGGCGGTGAAGTGCGGCGCTGCGCCCTCGCCCGCGCTCTTGCTGCCGAGCCTGATCTGCTGCTGCTGGACGAGCCGACCAACCATCTGGACCTTCCGTCTATCACATGGCTGGAAAAGGAACTGTCTGCCTCCCGTTGCGCGATGATCGTTATCAGTCATGACCGACGTCTGTTGGAGACTTTGTCTCGCAGTGTCGTCTGGCTGGAAAATGGCGTGACGCGGCGGCTCGATCAGGGGTTTGCCCGCTATGAAACCTGGCGCGATGAGATTCTGGAACAGCAGGAGCGCGATGCGCACAAGCTGGACCGCCAGATCGCGCGGGAAGAAGACTGGATGATTTATGGCGTCACGGCGCGCCGTAAACGTAATGTCCGCCGTGTCGGAGAACTGGCAGCGCTTCGGGCGCAGCGCCGTGAGCTTGCCTCCCGCAATAAGGGCACTCTGCGCATGGCGGCGACTGATGTTGAAAGCGCGGGCAAAATCACGATCGCAGCAGAAGGCGTCAACTGGGCTTATGATGATCGTGCCATCGTCAGGGATCTCGATCTGAGAATTCTGCGTGGCGATCGGCTGGGTCTGGTGGGAGCAAATGGTGCAGGCAAAACAACGCTTCTGCGTCTTTTAACCGGGAAGATGGAGCCGCAATCCGGCACCATCAAGATGGGGCCTTCCGTGGCTATGGTGACGCTGGATCAGCAGCGGGAAAGCCTTGATCCTAGCAAAACGCTTGCTGAGACCCTTGCTGGTGGCAGTGGAGATATGGTGCAGGTCGGCGACGAAAAGCGCCATGTCATTGGGTATATGAAAGACTTCCTGTTCCGTCCTGAACAGGCTCGCACCCCGGTTGGAAAACTCTCAGGGGGAGAGCGCGGTCGGCTGGCGCTGGCGTGTGCTCTGGCCAAGCCGTCGAGCCTCATGGTGCTTGATGAGCCGACGAACGATCTCGATCTGGAAACGCTGGATCTTCTTCAGGATATGCTGGCCGATTATGCGGGTACGGTTCTGCTGGTAAGTCATGATCGTGATTTTCTGGATCGGGTTGCGAGTTCGGTTCTGGTGTCAGATGGTGGCGGTGAGTGGATCGAATATGCGGGCGGCTACTCGGACATGCTGATCCAGCGTGGCGAAGCTCCGGCAGGGCGGGAAATTTCTTCTTCTGCCATAGAAGGAATCGCACCAAAATCTGCTTTAAAAACAGATAAAAAGACGAAAAAACTTAGCTATAACGACAAGCGGGCTCTGGACCTGCTGCCTAAGAAAATGGCTGATCTGGAGAAGAAGATTCAGGCCTACCGCGACATTCTCGCAGACCCGGAACTCTATAGCCGGGATTATGCAAAATTCGGGAAGACCACGCAGCTTCTGGAAATTTCTGAGAGAGAACTCACCCTGTCGGAAGAAGAATGGCTTGAACTGGAAATGAAAAAAGAACTTCTTGAAAATCAGTGATTTGAAAGAAATTCTTCAGCTTTTTGGTGGGGATGGAATCAGGCCGGAAAGCTCCATGATCTCTCTGGATCGCTTAATGCTGTCCGTGACACGGATGGCAGCATCCAGAGCTCTAATTCCAGCCTGCGCATCGACCAGAACGGGCGCGCCGTAAAGGCATGAGGCGGCGAAGGCCTCATGTTCGGCTGCTAGATTGTCATGGTCTTTCCAGCTTATGGCCTCACGGCGGAACCCGCCTGTGCCCGGAAGGGGAAGGCCCCGTTCACGGCCGATGAAGCTCAGCTTGCGCTCCATGAAGTCGGCAGAAAGATATCCGTCCTGTGAGAACAGTCGCATACGGCGTTCTGTTTTCAGGGAAATCCGGCTTGCGGTGATGGTAGCTACGCATCCGTTTTCAAATCTGACGCGGGCGTTGGCAATATCTTCATGCGCGCTCGAAACAGCCGCGCCCAGTGCGTCGATTTCCGCGATGGGGCTGTCCACGATCGCCAGAACGAGATCAAGGTCATGGATCATCAGATCGAGAATGACCGAAACATCCGTCCCGCGGGGTTTGTATGGAGCAATGCGGGTTGCCTCAATGTAGAGGGGCGCCTTGATTCGTTCGGTGATGGCGTGATGTTCGGCGGAGTAGCGCAGCAGGTGTCCGACCTGAAGGATTTTTCCGGTCTGTTCGGCCAGTTCGGCGAGGGCATATGCCTCGTCCAGCGTGGCGGCGATCGGTTTTTCGACCAGAACATGTCGCCCGGCCCTGAGGGCCTGACTGGTCAGGGGAAAATGATATTCCGCCGGGGCCGCGATAATGACGGCATCGACCTGTTCAAGAAGATTTTCGTAGCTTGTGGCAATTCCGCAACGAACTTCTGCTGCCACAACGGCTGCGCGGGCTGGATCGGGGTCATAAAGAGCGACAAGCTGTTCGGCCGGGTTTGCTGCGGATTTGAGAGCGTGAAACCGTCCGAAATGACCGGCCCCGACGATACCGACACGAAGCTGCTGCGCTGTATTCATGTAGGTACGCTTATCAGGCGCGCTGTTTTCCGGGAAGGTCGTGCAGGCGCAAAGAGGCAAAAGGTTGCATCGGTATGGCGGAAACGGCATGGTCCCGGCCAGAAAATGATCTGAAAAACGATCTGTCCAAATCCGCCGAGGACGTCTCGACCTGATATGATGTATTATAGCCGGCTCAGACTGCTGGGCGTCGCAGGCATCTGCCTGATTGGCGTGCTCCTGTGTCTGCCCAATTTCCTGCGTTCTCCCGCACCGTCCCTGCCCTGGCGGCAGATCCATCTGGGGCTCGATCTGCGGGGTGGGTCCTACCTTCTTCTTCAGCTCGATCTGAAATCCCTTGAGCATGATCGTCTGCAATCCCTTCAGGATCAGGTGCGCCAGACCCTTTTGGATCACTCTCTCGGATACCGGGATTTCGTCCGTGACGATGCGACCGCAAGCCTGAGCTTTCTGCCGCGTTCGGATGCCGAGCGTGATCCGGCGCTCAAGGCCATGCAGTCTCTGCCTCCTGTGGTGCCGAACGAATTCACGACGTCTGAAAAAGACGGGCGGATCGTTCTGACACTTCAGCATGAGGCGATGCTGGCCCGCGCGCGTGAAGCTGTGGCGCAGTCCATCGAGATCGTCCGTCGTCGTATCGACGCGACAGGTGCGATTGATCCGAGCATTGCGCGTGAAGGCGACGATCGGATTGTTGTCGAGCTTCCGGGGGTCAGCGATCCCGAGCGGATCAAGAGCCTGCTGGGCACGACGGCGCGTCTGACGTTCCGCCTGCTGGCTCCGAACCCGAGCGTTGCGAGCCCCGGTTCGACGATGCTTGAAGACGAGAGTATGCATACACAGGTCGCGGTTCAGGATCACGTTGACGTTGACGGCACGGATCTGACGAATGCCGGTGCAGTAATCGATCAGCAGAGCGGTGGCTGGGCTGTGACGTTCCAGCTCAACAGCGCGGGGGCGACGGCGTTTGCGAACGTCACACGGGCCAATGTTGGCAAGCGCTTCGCGATCGTTCTGGACAACAAGGTTATTGAGGCCCCGAACATCATCAGCCCGATCACGGCTGGAAACGGTCAGATCACAGGTGGCTTCAATGCGCGCAGTGCGTCGGATCTGGCATTGCTGCTGCGTGCCGGTGCGCTTCCTGCTCCGTTGTCGGTGGTTGAACAGCGCACGATCGGCCCGAGCCTTGGGGCTGCGTCCATTCGTGCCGGTATCATCAGCCTGCTGACCGGTCTGCTTCTGGTCATCGTGTTCATGGTGCTGTTTTACGGGCGCTTTGGTCTGTATGCCGATATTGCGCTGTTTGCGAACCTGATCCTGATGGTTGGAATTCTCTCGCTGTTTCAGGCGACGCTGACACTGCCGGGTATGGCCGGTATGCTGCTGACTTTGGGTATGGCCGTTGATGCCAACATCCTGATCAACGAGCGTATCCGCGAGGAAGTGAAGCGCGGCCGGGGGCCGCTTCAGGCTCTGCAGGCAGGTTTCGACCGCGCGACCGGCACGATCATCGACAGTAACGCCACGGCATTTCTGGCGCATGTCATGCTGTTCGTGTTCGGAACGGGGCCGGTGCGCAACTTTGCCCTGACGATCACCATCGGTATCGTCACGACCCTCTTCACGACCCTCCTGCTGTCACGCCTTCTGGTCGTGCGGTGGTACGCCCTCGCCCGTCCCAAAGAACTTCCGGTCTGATCGTCATGCTGTCACGTCCTCTTTTCCGTTTTGTCCGTGACGATCGGCGCATCAATTTCATGCGCGGCCGTCACATGGGGCTGATCGTTTCGGCGGTCCTCTCCATCGCTTCCGTCATCCTGTTCTTCCAGCCCGGTCTGAAGCTTGGGTTGGATTTCCGCGGTGGCATCATTGTGGAGGCCCAGACGCCCGGCCCTGCCGATTTCGGTAAGCTGCGGGCGGCTCTGGATCATGCCGGCATTCATCCTGATGCCGTGCAGGCGTTCGGGTCGCCGCGCGATGTTCGGATTTCGATTAACGCTCCCGAAGGGGCGGATCGCGAGGCGCAGACCCAGAAGCTGGTCGATGGTGTCAAGAACGCCATCTCGGCTGCTGAACCGGGCACGCAAGTTCTGCGCGCTGATGCCGTGGGGGCTTCGGTATCGTCCGAACTGTTCCGCGACGGCCTGTTGGCGCTTGGCTTCAGCCTTGCGATGATTCTGGTCTATATCTGGGTGCGTTTCGAGCGTGAGTTTGCCATCAGTGCCGTGGTGACGCTTATTCTGGATCTGACCAAAACGATCGGTTTTCTGGCCATCACGCGCTTTGAATTCGATCTGGTGATGGTTGCGGCTCTTCTGACGATCCTGGGCTATTCCACAAACGACAAGGTTGTCGTTTACGATCGTATTCGGGAAAACCTGCGCAAGTATCGGACGATGCCGCTGCGGGAGTTGCTGGACCTGTCCATCAACGAAACCCTGAACCGGACGCTTGGCACGTCCATGACGGTCTTTCTGGCCGCCCTCCCTCTGGCATTGTTCGGAGGAAGCACGCTGACCGGGTTTGCCACGGTCATGCTGTTCGGGATCGTCGTAGGAACGTCCTCGTCCATCTTCATCGCCGCGCCGCTTCTGCTTCTGATGGGCGAGAAGCGGTTGCGCAAAGAGACGGACGCAGGCTGATACGGCCAGTTCTCACAAAAAAACCGGCGTCCCTTAGGGGAGCCGGTTTTTTTGTGTCTGCTCTGACGGATGGCTCGTCATGTGAGGCGGCTTTTGCGGCAGATCAGCGAGAAGGTTGGAGAGAGCCTGATCGGCCTGCCTGTTTGCGGATGAGCTTTGCAGCTTCAGGGCGTTCAGGGTTGCCTGTTGTGCGGCCTTGTCCAGAGTGACCAGTCGGGTCAGTCCATCGGGGCCGATCTGTCTGGTCATGACAGCTCCCCGTGCCATGCCATGCGCGATCAAATACGCATAAAGCCGGGAATTGGGGGATGGCGGCAGTCCCGTCATTTCAGGGCGTGCCGCGCATCCGGCCAGAAAGCCTCCCGCTACAAGCAGAGCCGTCGCAGAGCGCCAGGCTGCGGGGCGGAAAACTTTCATGGCTGTCATCAGGAGTTTTTCTGGGCCAGCAAGTCGCGGATTTCCGTGAGGAGAACCTCTTCCTTGCTCGGAGCCGGCGGAGCGGCAGGAGCTTCGTCGTGTTTGCGGCTAAGTTTGCTGAGGATGCGGGTCAGCCAGAAAATGAAGAAGGCCACGATCAGGAACTGGATCACGGCATTGAGGAACAGGCCGATATTCACGGTCACTGCGCCTGCCTTCTGGGCTTCGGCGAGCGTGTCTTTCACCGGTCCTTTGAGGGTGATGAACAGGTTTGAGAAATCAACACCGCCGGTGAGAAGGCCGATGAATGGCGTCAGGACATCTTTGACTGCACTGCCGACAATCGCGCTGAACGAGGCACCGATCACGACACCGACGGCCAGATCGAGCACGTTGCCGCGCATGATGAATTTCTGGAAATCGCTGACCCAGCCCGGAGTGTGCAGGGTGTGTTTCGTCTCGCTCATATCAAACCTTTCTTGAGATCCGTGAAGCCACGGTTGCAGGCCTGACATTCGAGCCCGCTTTCATTGCAAGGGATAAACGGACTCACATGATCCAGTAAAGGCTACTTTCATCTGGAAGCGGTTTCCGTTATACGCGCCTGATGATTCGCTCCGGTCGGCATCGGAGCTTTCTTTATGGAGTAGATATTCATGAAATCCGGCATCCATCCTGACTACCACGAGATCACCGTCATCATGACCGACGGGACCGAATACAAGACGCATTCCTGCTACGGTGAGCCGGGCGCGACGCTGCGTCTCGACGTTGATCCGAAGTCCCATCCGGCTTGGACGGGTGTCCAGCGTATGATGGATACCGGAGGCCAGGTTGCAAAGTTCAACAAGCGCTTTGCAGGCATCGGTACGCGCACGAAGTAATTCGGCGCCCCTCCTCCCGCCTCCTCTTGAAGGCGGACAGGTCGGAACCTATCTGGAGAATCAGCCGCGGTGCCGTTCGGGTCGTGGCTGGTTTGACCACAGCATTTTGCCATATCGGGAAATGCGCCAGATGATTCCTGCCAGAAGGAGGTTTCAGTGACTTACGACTTTACACCGCTGTTTCGCAGCGCGATCGGTTTCGACCGTCTGGCCACAATGGCTGGCAATGTTGCCAATGCTCAGGCCCTTCCAAGCTATCCCCCCTACAATATCGAAAAAACCGGCGAGACGAATTACGTTCTGACGATGGCTCTTGCGGGCTTTCGGCCTGAAGACGTGGATGTTGTTCAGGAAGACAATACGCTTGTCGTGCGCGGGAGCGTCCCGGAGAATAATCGTGACCGGGAGTGGTTGCATCGCGGTATCGCCACCCGGGCCTTTGAGCGCCGTTTTGTGCTCGCCGATCACACGGAAATCGATCAGGCAGATCTGGTGAATGGCCTGCTGTCCATCATGGTTCGGCAGGTCGTGCCGGAAGCTGCCAGGCCGCGCCGTATTCCGGTTCGGAACGGAACGGGGCAGACTGCTCCGTCTGGAACTGTTTATACGGCATAAGCTATAGGAGGGGTGCATCTTAAAAATGCGCCTCTCCGTTTTGGTGCTTGACCATCGCGGCTTTGGTGGCCCATACCCGTTTGCATTATCGCAGAGCATCCAGCAGGTGCCGCGATCATATCCCGGGCGGGATTGTTTCCTCGCCGGATACGCCTGATCGGTGCCTGCGGAAGCTGGCTCCCTCCGTGTCCCAGCAAGGAACGCATCGACATGACCCTGCCTTTGATGCCCAAGGCGACGGCCGTCTGGCTGATCGAGAAAACCGGCCTGACTTTCACGCAGATCGCAGAATTCTGTGGCATGCACCCGCTTGAAGTTCAGGCGATTGCAGACGGCGAAGTTGCGGCCGGAATCAACGGCTATGATCCGGTCAAGAACCACCAGCTTGCCGATGCCGAAATCAAGCGCTGCGAAAAAGATACCAACGCACGTCTGAAAATTATGCCGACGGCCAGCCCTGTGAAGCGTCGCGCCAAGGGTGCGCGCTATACGCCGGTTGCCAAGCGCAATGACCGTCCGGATGCCATTGCGTTCGTTCTACGCCAGTTCCCGCAGCTCTCCGAAGCCCAGATCGTCAAACTGCTTGGCACGACCAAAGACACCATCATTAAGGTCCGTGACCGCCAGCATTGGAACAGTGCCAACATCAAGCCGCGCGACCCGGTGATCCTTGGTCTGTGCACCCAGACCGACCTTCATGCCGCCGTTACGGCTGCGAATGACCGTCTGGCGCGCGAGGGTCATGCCCTGCCGGTCGTGGAAGCCTATGTGCCGGACAGCGACAGTCACGCCTGAACCGGGATGAATGCCTGACGGGTACTGGTCCGGTGCCCTTCAGGCATGATACTGCATTGGAGAGAGTGGAAAGAATCAGTCTCTCCACAATGCCTGACTGTTCTCCGGGACCGGATGCCATGATGACTGACGACAATGCCATGCTGAAACGCCTGCACGAACTGCGCAGCGAGCATCGCGATCTGGATACTGTCATCGAGCGTCTCGTCCATCATCCCCTCAACCAGCTTCAGCTTCAGCGCCTCAAAAAGCGCAAGCTTCAGCTTAAAGATGAGATTTCGTGGATCGAGACCCGTCTCATCCCGGATAATATTGCCTGAATGAGCCAGATCCTCTCCGCCGACGAAACCCTTCAGGGTGACATGCCGATCCGCGTTGGCGTTATCATGGGAAGCCAGTCCGACTGGGACACCATGCGCCATGCCTGCAACATTCTTGACGATCTGGGCATTGCCCATGAGCGACGGATTGTGTCTGCACACCGCACCCCTGACCGTCTGGTGGAATACGCCAAGACGGCGCGTCGGCGTGGGTTGCATGTCATTATTGCGGGCGCTGGCGGGGCCGCACATCTTCCGGGAATGTGCGCGGCATGGACGAGCGTTCCTGTGCTGGGCGTTCCCGTCCAGAGCCGGGCGCTGAATGGCCAGGACAGTCTGCTGTCCATCGTCCAGATGCCCGGTGGTGTTCCGGTGGGGACGCTGGCGATTGGCAAGGCTGGTGCCATCAATGCGGGCCTTCTGGCAGCGTCGATCCTCTCGGTTTCCGATGGGCAGGTCATGGCGCGTCTGGATGCCTGGCGGGCGACGCAGACGGCTGCGGTGGCGGACGTTCCTGTCGAATGAACACACAGGACGTTTTTGCGCCCGGTAGTACGATCGGGATTATTGGCGGTGGCCAGCTTGGTCGCATGTCTGCTGTTGCTGCATCGAAGCTCGGCTATCATGTGCATGTTCTGAGCCCGGATTTCCCAAGCCCTGCCACGGAAGTCGCGTCTTCTGTTACTGTGGGGGCGTATGACGACCCTGCCGTGCTTGAGGATTTTGCCTCCCGTTGCGATGTGGTGACGTTCGAATTCGAGAATATCAGCGCCGAAGGTCTGGCATTTCTGGAAAAACGTCGTCCGGTGCGTCCGGGAGGCGACATTCTTCGGATCAGTCAGGAGCGGATTGCGGAGAAGACGCGTCTTTCCGAAATCGGTGTCAGCCTTGCGCCTTGGCGTGCAGTTAATGGTCCCGAGGATCTGCATGAGCTGGAAACGCTGGGTTTCCCGCTGATTCTCAAGACGACGCGCTTTGGTTACGATGGCAAGGGTCAGTTCCGCGTGCCGGATGCCGAAGCTTTGACCGCCTTGGACGATCTGCCCTACCCGCTTGTTGCGGAGAAGATGATCGACTTCGAGCGTGAGCTGAGTGTGATGGTTGTGCGTGGTCTGGACGGGACTGTGCGCTGTTTCGATGCGGTGGAAAATCGCCATCGGAACGGCATTCTGGATGTGACGCTCGCGCCTGCCCGCGTTATGCCTGATATTGCCCGACAGGCGCAGGATATGGCGGCACAGATCGCGGAAGCGCTGGGGCTGGTCGGGATGATGGGCGTGGAAATGTTCCATGCGGCGGATGGAAGCCTCATGGTGAACGAGATTGCACCCCGCCCGCATAATTCCGGTCACTGGACCATGGATGCGTGTCTGGTGGATCAGTTTGAGATGCATGTTCGTGCAGTTACGGGGCTGCCGCTGCCGCCTGCGCGCCGCCATTCCGATGCGGTTATGCACAATCTGATCGGCCCGGAGGACATGGCGCGGGTTCCGGCCATTCTGGCGACGGATGGAGCGTCGCTCCATCTTTATGGAAAGTCGGAGGCGCGTGAAGGCCGGAAAATGGGTCATGTAAACACCATTTTTCCGCGTGGCGCTCTTCCCGGAGAACTGGCCCTCAAGGGGCTTCTGCCGCCTCGGGGGTGAAGGTTCAGAGCAGGTTGCTGCGTCGGAAACTGGTGTGGCGGCCATTGCCGATGATGAAATGGTCCGCGATCGTGACGCCGACCACATCCAGCGCGGCCTGAACCTGCATCGTCATCTGAAGATCGGCTTCTGAGGGTGTGGGGTCGCCGCTTGGATGGTTATGGACCAGAACCAGAGCACTCGCGCCAACTTCCACAGCGCGTCTGGCCACCTCGCGCGGATAGACGGGCGTATGGTTGACGGTACCTCTGGCCTGAGCCTCGTCAGCGATCAGGCTGTTCTTCTCGTTCAGAAACAGGATCCGGAACTGCTCGATATTTTCCCGGGCCAGACGGGCCGTGAGGTAATCGAGGAGTTTCTGCTCGCTATCGAGGACGTCTTCGGGTGGAAGGCGTGCCCTGTTGTAGCGCAGGGCTGCTTCCTGAAGGAGGCGGATCATCGGCACCATGTGCGTGCCCATATTCGTGATGCTTTCAAGTTCACGGTTGCTGGCGGAAAGAACGGCAGCTAGCGATCCAAAACGGGCAAAAAGCGTATGTGAAAGTTCGGCGCTGCCCTCCTCCCGCCCTGCGAACAGGGCGGTCATCAAATGAAGAAGGGTCGCATCATCGAGATGGCGCCCCCGGCCCGTCAGAAGGGCGAGTGGCGGTTCTAGTTTCGAAGGAGGCTCGGTCAGGGCCGTGATCTGTCTCAGATCGGCCGATGAGAGGCCGACCATGCCATCCGAAAAGCCGCTCGTCTCACTTTCCATCCTACAGCAATCCTTCCTGACGCAGGCTGGATGGTGGTCCGTTTCCTGTGATGAGCACGTCATGCAGCGTGATGGACAGGGGACGCATTGCAAAATCCAGCTGTCGGGCTGTCTGTGACAGATCGGTCGGGCGCTCTGTCGGGCGGACGTAAAATCCGATCAGGGCCGTAGCGTGCAATGCGAGCGCCCGGATGGCGATGGCGCGGTTGCGTTCGCTTGGCGTATCGGCGTCGGGTGCGGTTTCGTCCGCCAGCAGCCGGTTGCGGTTGTCGAGATAGAGTAATCGGAACTGTCCTGATACCCCTCCCTCGAGCGCCTGATCGAGATAGGTTACGAGCTGATCCCAGTTGCTCAGTGTCGGACGTTCGCGCTGTTCCGAAGACGCCAGCCGTTCTGCCGCAACGCCGGGGAGGCGCAGGACACGGATGGCGTCGTCTTTCAGGCCCGCTGCCCGTAAGGCCTGCGTTGGAGCACGAAAGACCTCGACCAGACTGCCGAAATGTCCGATCAGTCCTTTGGCGAGCGGCTTCGTGTCCTTGCGCGGTACGCCGGCAAAAAGAAGCATTTCCAGAATTTCATAGTCTGCCAGCGTGCTCGCACCAGTGTTCAGTACGCGTGCGCGCATTCTGGCCCGATGTCCCTGTGGACCGGTGCCGCGTGTCAGATCGATCCGGGGATAGGTGTTGGCCATGACGGTATCTCACTCTATATCGGGAGTGTGCCGCAAGACCTTCCTTCCCCCACGCCTGCCTCCGCGCCCGAGTATCTCTCCCGCCTCAACCCGGAGCAGAGACGCGCCATCGAGACGACCGAAGGCCCGCTCCTCATTCTGGCGGGTGCGGGAACGGGAAAGACGCGCGTTCTGACGACGCGGTTTGCCCATATTCTCCTGACCGGACGTGCTTATCCGAGCCAGATTCTGGCCGTGACCTTCACGAACAAAGCCGCACGCGAAATGCGCGAGCGTGTCAGCGCGATTCTGGGTGAGCCTGCGGAAGGGCTGTGGCTGGGGACGTTTCATGCGATCTGCGCGCGGATGCTGCGGCGTCATGCGGAATATGTCGGTCTGACCAGCAGCTTCAATATTCTCGATACAGACGATCAGATCCGCCTGCTCAAGCAGATCATGGAGCCGTGGAAGATCGATACCAAACGCTGGCCGCCGAACCAGCTCATGGGCATCATCCAGCGCTGGAAAGATCGCGGACTGACGCCCGACCGGGTGACACCGGCTGAGGATACAGATTTTGCGAATGGGCATGCGCTGGCGATCTACCGGGCATATCAGGAGCGTCTGATTGCGCTCAATACGTGCGATTTCGGCGATCTGATGCTGCACATGACGGAGATCCTGCGGAACCAGCCGAATGTTCTGGCGCAGTATCACCGGATTTTCCGCTATATTCTCGTGGACGAGTATCAGGATACCAATACCGTTCAGTATCTGTGGCTGCGTCTGCTAGCCAAGCGCGAGCATGGACCGTCCAACATTGCGTGCGTGGGGGATGACGATCAGTCCATCTATTCCTGGCGTGGGGCGGAAGTTGAGAACATTCTGCGATTCGAAAAGGATTTTCCGGGCGCGGAAGTGGTGCGTCTGGAGCGCAATTACCGCTCGACAGCACAGATCCTCGCGGCCGCGGCTGGTCTGATCGCCCATAATGAAGGGCGGCTTGGCAAGACGTTGCGTCCGGGCCGCGAAGACGCTGATGGCGAGAAGGTTCAGATCATCGGCGTTCGTGATTCGGATGAGGAAGCGCGAATCGTAAGTGGGGCGATTGAACGCCTGCGTGCTGACGGGCACCCGCTTTCGGAAATTGCCATCCTGATGCGGGCCGGGTTCCAGACACGACCGTTTGAAGAGCGGCTGATGCTGATTGGGATTCCGTATCGCGTCGTGGGCGGCCTGCGATTTTACGAACGCGCGGAGATCCGGGACTGTCTGGCCTATCTGCGCGTTCTGTCGCAGCCTGCGGATGATCTGGCGTTCGAGCGGATTATCAATGTTCCCAAGCGTGGCGTTGGTGCAGTGGCCGTGCAGAAGCTGCATGGTCAGGCACGGGCGCTCCCCGGCCCGCTGACGGCGGCGGTGAGTTGGCAGCTTCAGGAAGGGCTGCTCAAAGGCAAGTCGAAAGAGGCGTTGGACGGGCTGATGGGCGCGTTCCAGCGAGCCAAGGCCACGCTGGAGACCGAAGGTCACGTCGTTGCGGCTGAACAGCTTCTTGAAGACAGCGGCTATCTTCAGATGTGGCGGGACGACCGTTCCGTCGAGGCTCCGGGCCGTTTGGACAATATCCGCGAGCTTCTGCGCGCGATTGGCGAATTCGGAACGCTTCAGGGATTTCTGGAGCATGTGGCGCTCGTCATGGATACCGAAAGTGAGACGTCTGACGACAAGGTCAGTCTCATGACACTGCACGGCGCCAAGGGGCTGGAGTTCGACACGGTGTTCCTGCCGGGCTGGGAGGAAGGCGTGTTCCCGTCCCAGCGGTCGCTGGACGAAGGTGGAAACCGGGCGCTGGAGGAAGAGCGGCGGCTGGCTTATGTCGGGCTGACTCGCGCGCGGCGTCGGGCCATCGTGCTGCATGCGGCCAGCCGACGCATTTATGCGAACTGGCAGTCTTCAATGCCGAGCCGCTTTATTGAGGAAATTCCGTCCGAGCATGTCCAGATGAATGGGCAGGCTTTTGAGACGCGGCGTCAGGCTGCGGCGTCCCCGTCCATGTTCGCGTCGGGGCCACTCACCAGCACGCGCCCTTCAGGGTTTCGTGCCCCGCGCCCGAAGCTTCATGACGTGAAGCCGGAGCCGACCGTTGCGATCGGGGCGACGGTTTTTCATCACAGGTTCGGTGAAGGCACGGTTATCGGTGCTGACGGACCGCAGTTGCACATCAATTTTGAAAACGGTGGCGTCAAGCGCGTCATGTCAAACTTTGTGGAGATCAGATCGTGATGGCACCCCGCAGCATTGGCCGTCGCCATGCCAGTGCGCTCGAAACCCTGTCCATCACGGTTGAAGAGCCTTTTGTTCCCCTGTTTGAGCAGGCGCTGATGTGTGCCTGCGAAACGGTCGGTATTTTCGAAGCCGATGACGCGCAGAAATACTGGCGTGTGGAAGGCGTGAAGGATACGGGCTTCAAGGAAGACGAGCTCGAAAACGCTCTGGCAGTTGCACGGATGCTGACCGGCTGTGAAGCGGAGCTTGAACGCACCCCGACCGAATCTGAAGGCTGGCTGGCCCGGACTTACGAATCTTTCCCGCAGCAGAATGTTGGCAAGCGCTTCGCCATTCGTGGCACCCATCTTCATGGCGCGCCCGATCAGTCCCGTCTGACGATTACACTGGATGCCGGGATTGCCTTTGGTTCGGGCGAGCATGGGTCGACGCGCGGCTGTCTGCGGGCTCTGGAGATGGTGGCGTATCGCAAGCCGCAGCATATTCTGGATATGGGCTGTGGGTCTGGCATTCTGGCCATGGCTGCGGCAAAGCTGCTGCACCGTCCGGTTCTGGCGGTCGATATCGAGCCCTGGTCCGTCCGGACGGCCAAGCTCAACGCGCGGCTGAACGGTCAGGGGAATCTGCTGGACTGCCGTTTTGGTAATGGCTGGCAGACCGAGGCCGTACGCGCCAAGGCACCGTATGATCTGGTTTTCGCCAACATCCTTGCGCGCCCGCTGTGTCGGATGGCGCAGTCTCTGGCGCTGAATCTTGCGCCAAACGGAACGGCCATTCTGGCCGGGCTGCTTTATAGTCAGGCGCGGATGGTTCTGGTGGCGCATCAGCGTCAGGGTCTTGTGCTGGAGCGTATTCTGCGTGAGGGCGACTGGGCCACGCTGATCCTGCGTCGCCGCGGCTGATGAATCCACAGCGTGCATTACCGGTGATCCGAAGCGCCGGTCAGGACGACCTTCCGGCAATTCTACGGATTACCAATGATGCCATCGAGCACACCGATGCGCTCTGGATCACGACCCCCTTTACGCTGGAGCAGAGGCGTCAGTGGTTCGAGGACAGGCTGGCGCACGGATATCCCGTTCTTGTTGCTGTCGATATGGCTGGCGAAGTGATGGGATATGGCTCTTACGGGTCTTTCAGATCTTATGAAGGCTATGCCCGTACAGTCGAACACTCGGTTTACGTTTCACCTCTGTATCAGCGTCGGGGCATTGGTCGCGCTCTTCTGTTTACCCTGATTGAGCATGCAAAACATGCTGGATTTCACGTCATGGTGGCTGGGATCACGGCGGATAATGTTGCGTCCGTTGCGATGCATCGCGACTTTGGCTTCCAGGCCTGTGGAATACTTCCACAGGTGGGGCGCAAGCGTGATCGCTGGCTTGATCTGTTGTTCATGACACTCTGCCTCAACGATATGTCTTCTGTGGAAAAGGACTTTTCATGACCCTGTCCTCCATCCCGCTCAACGAGCGCCCTGCCCTCGTTCGCGCAGCCTGCAAAGCACTGGGCGTTGACGGTTTCATCATTCCGAGGGGTGATGAATATCTGGGCGAGTATGTTGCCCCCTGTGCCGAGCGTCTGGCGTGGCTGACGGGCTTTACGGGAAGTGCTGGTCTTGCCGCCATTCTGCCGGACGTAGCCGCCGTTTTTTCCGACGGGCGTTATACGGTGCAGTTGGAAGAACAGGTTCCGCATGATCTGTGGGAGCGGCGGCATATTTCTCTGGAACCCCTCTCCGACTGGCTGGCGGAGCAGGCGAACGGGCTGAGAATCGGGTATGATCCGCGTCTGGTGAGCCAGTCCATGCTGGCGTCATGGCAGACGCCGGGTGTTGAACTTGTCGCGCTGGCGCATAATCCGATCGATCAGGCTTGGGTAGACCGTCCAGAGGCCCCTGCCAGTCAGGTCATGGCGCAGCCTTTGGAGTTTTCTGGCGAAAGCAGTGCCGACAAGCGCCTGCGTTTGGGGCAGGCTCTGAGCCAGGCCGGGCACGATGCTGCCATCATCGCAGACTGCACCTCGCTGGCATGGCTGTTGAATATTCGTGGCAGCGATGTTCCTCTGACCCCTGTCGCGCATGGCTATGCCATCCTGCACGCTGACGGAACGGCCGAATGGTTCGTTTCATCGGAGCGTCTGGCGGCCGGCGTGATGGATGTCTGTGGTTCGGGTGTGACAGTTCATGCCCCTGCGGAACTGGCAACGCGTCTTGAAGCTCTTAAGGGTAGAACGGTGCGCGTGGACCCGGTTTCGACGGCCGTGTGGTTCGATACCACGCTTCAGGCTGGCGGTGCGACGGTTGTGGACGGAACGGACCCTTGCACGCTTCCAAAAGCGATCAAGAACAGTGTTGAGCAGGAGGGCGCGCGTCAGGCCCATGCCCATGACGGCGTCGCAATGGCCCGCTTCCTGTATTCTCTCACGGTATCGGGGATTGGCCAGCACGAGACGGATCTCGTCACGCGGCTGAACGGTCTGCGTGCCCGCTCCAATGATTATCGGGAACAGAGCTTCGATGCCATTTCCGCGGTTGGGCCGAATGGTGCTTTCCCGCATTATCGGGCGCAGGTCGGTCATGATCGGGTTCTGGAAGCAGGCAGCGTCTATCTGATCGATAGTGGTGGTCAGTATCCGTTCGGCACGACGGATATTACCCGCACGCTGTGGGTTGGGGATCAGGAGCCACCAGCCAATGTGCGGGAAGCGTTTACGCGCGTCCTGAAGGGCAATATCGCCCTCTCCCGCATTCGTTTTCCGCCCGGCACGACCGGGCACAGGCTGGATGTTCTGGCACGCGCTGCCCTGTGGCAGGTTGGGATGGACTACGATCACGGGACCGGACATGGCATCGGAAGCTATCTGTCCGTTCATGAAGGCCCGCAGAACATCTCCCCTGCGCCGCGTCCTGTTGCGCTTGAAGCAGGCATGATCGTTTCCAACGAGCCGGGATATTACGAACCGGGGCAATATGGAATCCGGATCGAGAACCTGATGCTGGTGCGCCCGTCTTCGTTCAAGGGCAGCAAGGGCGCATTTCTGGAGTTCGAGATCCTCAGCTACACGCCGATTGATCGTAAGCTGATTGATGTGGCGCTGCTGAATGATGCCGAGCTGAACTGGCTGAATGCATACCACGCCGAGGTTCAGGCGCGGGTTTCGCCGCATGTCGAACCAGAAGTCGCAGAGTGGCTGGCGGAGGTCTGCAAACCGCTCGTTCGGTAAAGTTGCAGGCATAACCGTTTTTTTACCTTTCCCGATCATAGATAGAAAAATGATCGGGAAAGTTCGTTGTCTTGCTGCTGCCATGACGCTCTCCGGTGTGCCGGTTGCGAAGGCTTTTGATGTCTCATCTGTCTGTAAAACGGCGGTGCAAGCTGCCGAACAGCAGGCAGGAATACCGCCTCGTCTTTTAGACGCCATCAGCCGTGTGGAGAGCGGGCGGCGGGACCCGAATGGTTCGGCGACCGTCGCCTGGCCTTGGACCGTCAATGCGGCTGGAAAAGGGTATTTCTACGAGAGCAAGGACGAAGCCATTGCGGCGGTGCGGGACTTTCAGGCGCACGGCATCGTTTCGATTGATGTAGGCTGTATGCAGATCAACCTGCATCATCATCCGGATGCTTTTTTTTCGCTTGAAGATGCTTTTGATCCGTTCAGCAATGCCCGCTACGGTGCCCGTTTCCTGTCTGGACTGCATAACCAACTTCAGGGCTGGCCCGCGGCGACGGCAGCCTACCACTCCCTCACCCCGGCCCTCGGTGCGGACTATGCCCGGCATGTGCTGGCTATCTGGAACGGACAACCTGACAGCTACAGGCCGCCTGATTTTCTGCCGCAGGTTGTCATGACAGCATCAGGTCTTCAGGCCATGCTTCCTGCCGCCCGACCTGCGCCCTATTTTGCGCTGAACCGACAATCCGGATTTTCCGAACGTCCGACGCCGCGCATGGAAGCCATGCCGTCTGTTCATATGGTGTCTTACGCGCCACCGCCCCGGATTATCCATCACGCCGTCGGTCAGGCCGGGAGCGCTCTGCCTGTGCATGGCGGACGGGATCTTGCATCCTATCGTGCCATGCCGGTCCGGCTTGCGTGGCGTCAGCACTGATCAGAACCCGGACCAGCCACCCCCCGCTCCTGCATATGCTCCATGACGGGATGAGTGATGTCGGGTGATTGAGGCACTGCCGTCATCAGACGTATGAGCGCAGGCTGATAGTCCCAGAAGAATTATCAAGATCGATGTGCGAAACATCATTTTTCAGCGCACCTTAACACTTTGAAACGCTTCGTTAGAGAACCCGGACCAATTTAGTTCGTTTTAGAGCTTCATGAGTGGAGAGAAATCATGAAGTTCCTGTTTTGCCTGTTCATCGGCGCACTTACGGCCCGGATGTGGTTCCGTGTTCTGGCCAATACATCATGGCGCTCCGTGTTGGCGGAGAGCAGGACGATCTGATTAGAAAAACTCCGGGGCTTCAGGGCGTGAGGCATCAAGCCACCCCTGAAGCATATAAGCGGCGGCCATCTTGTCGACGACTTCGGCGCGGCGCCCTCGTGTCATGTCGGCATCCTGAATCAGGAAACGGTTGACGGCACTGGAAGACAGTCGTTCGTCCCATAGTCCTGCGGGAATCCCGAGACGTTCGGACAAAGCCTGCGTCCAGTCGGAGGCCGCACGGGCTGCAGGGCCAAAAGATCCATCCAGTGAAAGCGGCAGTCCGACAACAAGGGCACCGACGTCCTGCGTGTGGACGATCTTGGCAAGTTCCTGAGCGTTTTCTCCTAGTTTTCTGCGCTTGAGGCCGAGCAATGGGGAGGCCAGCATGAGAGAAACATCCGTCAGCGCGACGCCGATGGTCTTCGATCCGGGGTCCAGCCCGAGGATGCGCTGACCGGATTGAACGAGATTACGGAGATCATGTGGATTGAACAGGGGCATAGCACGGCGTTATGATCCTCTCGAAGGCTGAAAAGCCACCATAAAATTTCCTCTTGCTCAGGAATATTCATGTCGCTCGACGCGAAAACGGTTACGCGCATCGCCAGACTGGCGAGGATCGGTCTCCAGCCCGGAGAGGTTGAAACTCTCGGACAGGATATGGGCTCCATCATCGACTGGGTGGAACAGCTCAAGGAAGTGGATGTCACGGGCGTTGATCCCATGATTGGTACGGGTCTGGCAAAGCCCCGTCTGCGGGAAGATCGGGTCACGGATGGCGATTGCCGTGACAAGGTTCTGGCCAATGCCCCCGAACGGGAAGGTCCGTTCTTCACGGTACCGAAGGTGGTTGAATAATGTCCGGCATTCACGATTTCACGCTGGCTTCGGCCCGGGACGCGCTCAAGGCACGCAAGATCTCTGCGGTCGAACTGACGAACGCTCATATTGACGCGATCGAGCGTCTGGACGGTCAGCTCAACAGCTTCATCACCCGCACGCCTGATCAGGCCCGCGAAGGCGCCAAGGCTGCGGACGCGGCTCTGGCCAAGGGCGAAGGCGGGAGCCTTTGCGGTATTCCGCTGGGCATCAAGGACCTGTTCTGCACGAATGGCGTTCGCACTACGGCCGCCAGCAAGATCCTTGGCAATTTCGTACCGCCTTATGAAAGCACGGTTACAGCCAATCTGCTCAAAGATGGCGCAGTTTTTCTGGGCAAGCTGAATCTTGATGAATTTGCCATGGGTTCGGCCAATCTGACCTCCGCGTTCGGGCCAGTCGAAAATCCATGGAAGCGTAAGGATTCTGACGCCAAGCTGGTTCCGGGTGGGTCTTCCGGTGGATCAGCCGCAGCAGTTGCGGCCGGGCTCGTGCTCGGTGCGACGGGCACGGATACGGGTGGTTCCATCCGTCAGCCGGCTGCCTTTACGGGCATTGCAGGGATCAAGCCGACCTATGGGCGCTGCTCGCGTTTCGGGACGATCGCTTTTGCGAGCTCGCTCGATCAGGCTGGCCCAATGGCCCGTAATCTTCAGGATTGCGCCATTCTGCTCGAATCGATGGCTGGTTTCGATCCGCGGGATTCCACGAGTGTTGATACGCCCGTTCCGAACTACGAAGCTGCTCTGAAGCGTGGCGTTAAAGGACTGCGTGTTGGTATTCCCAAGGAATATCATGTGTACGGCATGCCCGCGGAAATCGAAGCACTGTGGCAGCAGGGCATGACCTGGCTACGGGATGCCGGTGCGGAAATTGTTGAGGTTTCCCTGCCTCACACGAAATACGGCCTTCCCACCTATTACATCGCGGCTCTTGCCGAAGCGTCTTCGAATCTTGCGCGCTACGATGGTGTCCGTTTTGGCGAGCGTGTGAGTGCGCCTTCGCTGGATGGTCTTTATGAAGCCAGCCGTGCTGCTGGTTTTGGTGAAGAGGTCAAGCGTCGTATCCTGATCGGTACGCATGTGCTGTCTTCGGGCTATTACGATGCCTATTACCTCCGCGCGCAGAAGGTCCGGACGCTGATTCAGCAGGACTTCCTGAAAGCTTTCGAGAATGTCGACGTTCTTCTGACGCCGACCGCACCATCGGGTGCTTTCGCGCAGGACGAAAAGCCGACCGATCCGGTGCAGATGTATCTGAATGACGTCTTTACGGTTCCGGCGAGCATGGCGGGCGTCCCTGCCCTGTCCGTTCCGGCTGGTCTGGATGCGCGCGGTGTGCCGCTTGGGTTGCAGCTTATCGGTAAGTTCTTCGATGAAGAGACGCTGATTGCTGCCGGTCATGCCATTGAGCAGGCGGCGGCGTTCCATCACAGACCCACCCTTCATGCAGGAGTGTCGGCATGAGCTATCGTATTACCGGCAGCACCGGTGAATGGGAAATTGTTGTCGGTCTTGAGGTTCATGCTCAGGTCGTTAGCGAAGCCAAGCTCTTTTCCGGCGCTTCGGCGGAATATGGCGGCGAACCGAACACGCATGTCAGCCTCGTCGATGCCGGTTTTCCAGGCATGCTTCCGGTTCTGAATCAGGAATGCGTTGCGCAGGCCGTTCGTACAGGTCTGGGGCTTGAAGCCGAGATCAATCTGTTCAGCCGCTTCGACCGCAAGAACTACTTCTATGCGGATCTGCCCACCGGTTACCAGATTAGCCAGTTTGCCCATCCGATCATCGGCAAAGGCAAGGTTCTCGTCGACCTAGCTGATGGCAGCACGCGCGAAATCGGTGTGACGCGTCTGCATCTGGAGCAGGACGCTGGCAAGTCAATCCATGATCAGGACCCGACGCGCTCTTTCATCGACCTGAATCGTGCCGGGGTGGCGCTGATGGAAATCGTCAGTGAGCCGGATATCCGTTCGCCTGAAGAAGCTGGCGCCTATCTGCGCAAGCTGCGTCAGATCCTGCGCTATATCGGCACCTGCGACGGGAACATGGAAGAAGGGTCCATGCGTGCCGATGTGAACGTGTCAGTTCGCAAGCCGGACGAGACGGAATATCGCACGCGTTGTGAGATCAAGAACGTCAACTCGATCCGCTTTGTCATGATGGCCATCGAAGTCGAGGCACAGCGGCAGATTGAAGTCTGGGAAGCTGGGGGCACCGTCGATCAGGAGACACGCCTGTTCGATCACGTCAGAAGCGAAACGCGCTCTTTGCGCAGCAAGGAAGATGCGCACGATTATCGCTACTTCCCTGACCCTGACCTTCTGCCGTTGGTCATCGAACAGTCGTGGGTTGACGAACTCAAGGCGGCCCTGCCTGAGTTGCCTGAAGCCAAGCGCGCTCGTCTGGAAGCGGAATACGGTGTCAGCCGCTATGAGTCTTCCGTTCTGTGTGTTGAACAGGCGACTGCGGATTTCTACGAAACCGTGGCGCGTGGCGCCGATGCCCGTCTGGCGGCAAACTGGATGCTGGGTGATTTTTTCGCAGCGCTGAACCGCACTGGCCGTTCCATTGAAGACAGCCCGGTGAGTGCGGAAGGTCTGCGAGAGCTTCTGGGCCTGATTTCCAACTCTACGATCAATGGCAAGATCGCTAAGGAAGTCTTGGAAGACATGGTCGAGACGGGCGATTCTGCCTCTGCCATCGTTGAGCGTAAGGGTCTCCGTCAGGTTACGGACACAGGGGCCATTGAAAGCGCCATTCGCGATATTCTTACGGCGAACACCGATAAAGTCGAAGAATATAAAAGCGGTAAGGACAAGCTTTTCGGCTTTTTTGTCGGTCAGACGATGAAGGCCATGAAGGGTAAGGGTAACCCTGCCCTCGTTAATGAAACCCTCAAGAAACTTCTTTCAGAGTAAGGCGAAAAAAATGTTCTTAGGGGGTTTGACCACGACGCGGTTACCCCCTAAGAACACTCCTGCTTACGCAGTGCAAACCGTGTAAAGTGCGGAGGGGTGGCCGAGAGGCTGAAGGCGGCGGATTGCTAATCCGTTATACGATGTAAGTCGTATCGTGGGTTCGAATCCCATCCCCTCCGCCAGTATTTTTCAAGACATAATGGCCCGAATATTTGTTGCCCAAGGGTGTATCCTGCGGGACTTTATTTCCGTTTCGGAAATCTGTAGAGGCTGTGGCCTATGTCAGAGAATTCTATTCCAGTCTATCTGGCCGGTGATCTGGTGTTCAGGCCGCAGGCTCTTGATTTGTTTGCGCGTTTGAAATCGATCTGCGCAGAATATGGTCTTGAGGGTGTTGCACCTTTTGATGGGCAGGCCGAAGCACGTCTGCTGCCTCCGGGGCGGGAGACTATTCTTGCCTTTGTCCGCGCGGACCGTGATCTGATGGACCGTTGTGCCGCAGGTTTGTTCTGTATTGATCCGTTCCGTCGTTCTCCGGAGATGGACCCAGGAACGGCGGTTGAAATCGGTTACATGCTGGGTCTTGGAAAGCCGATGGAGGCTTATACCGTAGACGGACGCCTCTATTCCGAGAAGGTCGAGACTTACTGGCGGGATGTGTGGAATGAGAGCCTTTCCGCTAGGCCTGAGAGTGATGCCCCCTCCTCAGGGTGTATGGAAGATCCCGATGGCATGCTGGTCCATTCTGAAGGGCTGCTTCAGAATGGAATGGTCGAGGGTTTTATTGAGATGGCGGGCGGCAGCGTCGCCATTGATAGCGATTTTTTTAAAGCGTTTCGGCAGGCTGCCGCGTGTCTTTCGAAACGGCTTTACGCAGAAATATAAACTCAGCTTCAGTTTTTGGCGTAGACCCCCTGTCTACAGCGGGGAGCTAGACTGCAGACGCTACATACGACAGTCATTGATGCATCATCATTGAAGGAGCAGCTTGCAGAACGCTCCATGGCATATCCGCGCGGCGGAGGTTCTGTTTGGAAGGCTGTTACGACGCGCGTTATCCATTGCTGAAGCGGCTTCGGCAATTCAGCGTCATGATGAGACCATCGCAGAATATCATCTGTTGTACGGCCAATCCGGTGCGCAAGCTGGTCATTCGACCATTGAGTCAATTGCAGAAAATCAGTCAACGTTACACGTGGCACGTTACAGCCTTCCGAAAGTGTAAGATGACAAGGAGCGTATATCCCTTCGGATTTTTCGTCAATAAATCGTTAAAGCTCCCTATGGATAATATTTTGGCTGAATAATGTCTCTTTGGTTCAATATTTTATTCCTTGAATAAAAAATTTTATACAAAACAATATCGGGAATTCAGAAATAATTTCTAGATTTTATGGGAATATTGTTTGTTTTTTTGAAAGCGGCGCAGTCCAATATGGCCGATTTTTTCTAGGATCGGGGTGGTCATTCGTAGGAGCCAAGGCATGATCAGGCATGCATGAGCGAAAATCCCGTCCAGCGTAGGTAGAAAGATTTCACGTCCCCTTCCTTCACTGGTCCGGATGATCAGGCTGGCCACATGCCGCGCCGGAAGAGGCTTGTTGACAAAGTTGAGTACGGATCCACCATCCCGTGTTTCCTGTTCAAGCATTGGAGTGTCGACGGCGCCAAGAAAGATAGACGAAACTCGGATTGTTCCGGATTTGAACTCCAGCGCCAATGACCGTGCAAAACCCCTGAGGCCGAACTTTGTTGCGCTATACACGGCACTTCCCTGAAGGGGCATGACGCCAGCAATGGAATTGACGAAGACGATATGTGAAGCCGGGGACAGGTTTGGCAGCAACTGACTGGTCATGAGTATTGGTGATGTCAGATTGATCGCCATCTGTTCTTCAAGGCTGTGCCGAGTGAGATCTTTGGTCAACTCGGGCTGTATTTTTCCAGCGCAATGAATCAATAGTCCGATACTTTTTTTTCTTTCCAGAATGGCGGCACTGATGGCTTCCAGATCTTCAGGTTTGGTAAGGTCACAATAGACAGCCTCAAACCGACCGTTTCTGCTGGAAATCTGTTCTTCAGCTTTGCGTGGTTGGCGCGTCAGTAGAAGAACATCCCATCCTTTTTCCAGAAGAAGCCCTGCAATTTCACATCCAATTCCGCCTGTTCCACCCGTCATGACGGCGCAAGATGGTACTGACACTCCCTTTTTGAAGGAAAAAAGCTTCATGTATTGTATGAACCAGTCGGAATTGAGGGTGTCAGGGCGTTCATGATCGGCTTTCTGGAAAAACTGTTAAATCTTCATAACGCGATAGCCGCATGCATCCTATGGTTTTCTTACATATGAAGGCAGGAGAAGGAATGTTGTGCGTTATAGGGGGGAATTGCGTGGCTATAGCCAATGATAACGGTTCAACCGCTTATTCTAATAAGACAGGCAGTTTGCGCAAAGTGTCGGATTGACACATGATTTTCCTCGGTGCGCGCGACTTTGCTTCTCTATGAAGATGCTTTCCGTGCTGCCCCATCAACCTAACTCTCCTAACCGCCTTTTGGGCGGTTTTTTTATGTCTGGAGATACATGCGCAACCGCTTCTTCGTATTCGGTGCCGCCCATGCGTCTGTCGGCCGTTTCGGTGGAATGCAAACTCCGACCACAGATCAGTTGAGGGGCGATGAAGCCTATGGTCTGCCGCGGCAGCAGAGCTGGCTGGGTCTTCCGGGTAGGACGCCGGAACGCTGAAAATTTCGACGTGTTTCTGAACGACATGAGGACTGCATGACCACAATTCATAATCTTACCCCATCTCCGCTGCGGACGATTACTTTGCAGGGATGCAACGGAGTCGTCTCTCAAGTCACTTTTTGTCCGAAGTCGTCTGCTGACTGTCTGGATTATTCGCTGGATTTCTCGGCGCTTCTGGCCGGGACAGGTGATACGCTTGTCGCCATCAGATCGGCCAAGGTTATTACGGCAAGTGGAGATTATGCTCTTACGGTCATGTGGAGTGCCGTCGCCGGGACGATGGTGGTGGCATTTCTCGCGAGCGGCCAGCCGGACACGACGCAGAAAATCCTCTTCGAGATTACGACGCAGCAGGGCCGGGTCTATTCCGTAATGGCCGTCTTGCAGATCACGGACCTTACCGCTGCGACCGCCCCACCATCGGATTTCCCTGCCGACACCCTGACGAACGGCAACGTGCTGATCGCGGGCGTGGAGGCGCTGCCTTCGGGTTATTCGTCGAACGGTCAGGTCGTCATGGCGACCGAGGATGCCGCCCCGGTTGGCACGCCATCTTTCAAGAGCGTGACGGCCGGGACGTATGCCGGTGATGGTTCCGGACTGAATGTCACGTCAGGCGGCAAAGCCCAGACCATCGATCAATGGGTTGCATCGCTCTCCTCGGGCGGTGTGCAGAGTGTCGGTGTCAAATCGATTGATGTGACTCAGGACCCTGTCACAACCGGCCAGCCTTCGACCGTAACGCTGACGGCTACTCTCACTGATGGCACGACGACGGCACCGACAATATTCGTGGCTCCAGCCGGTGCTACAGGTGCTACAGGTGCTACAGGTGCTACAGGTGCAGCTGGACCGAAAGGCGATACGGGCGCAACAGGTGCGGCTGGTCCTGTCGGCGCGTCCGGCATAGGAATAGCGTCCGTCGCCGTAAGTCAGGGGACGGTCGTAGCGGGTCAGGCATCCACGGTTACGCTCACAGCGACAATGAGCAATGGTGCAACCGCTCCAGCAGTTTCTTTTCAAGCACCGGCAGGTGCGCCGGGTTCAGGCGGAAGTACGACGGATCTGACAGCGGCGGCGATTAATACCGCCTTAGGATACACTGCGGCGAACGGCGCGAA
Source organism: Gluconobacter sp. Dm-73 (assembly GCF_018256215.1). Lineage (NCBI taxonomy): Bacteria > Pseudomonadati > Pseudomonadota > Alphaproteobacteria > Acetobacterales > Acetobacteraceae > Gluconobacter > Gluconobacter sp. Dm-73. The sequence goes on from NZ_JAERLW010000007.1 coordinate 43,093, forward strand.
TTATCTGCCGTTACAAATGGCATCGATTTCAAATATTCCGGCTTTAACGCATCCCTCCGATGCAGGCTCGGACGGTTCTTTGTTTTCAATGTGGGATATCGGGAATAACCACAGTATTAATGTTGGATTTAACTCCAATAACAACTACAATAGATTTACAATAGTATCAAAAGACAATAACCCGCCCTGCCTGACGTTACAGGACAAGGACGGCTATCAAGGATATCTATTTACGCATAATTCCAGTGGAAACACGGCGCTTGCGTCGCCATGGTTTGGTATAGATGGCACTTGGGGCGAGAGCGGTATTGCGTGGATCGAAAAGGATTGGGAAGGCGTTTATTGGAAGATATCGTGCCCATCTACGCAAAATGGTGCTGCTACCTTCAATATTACAGCCGCATCTTCCGACAGTTCTGCTTATCTGGCCACGCCCGCTGTATCCATTACCCGCGCCACGAACCAGGCCACTCTGGCAGTAGAACCTCTTGTTCTGGCTTATAACGCCTACACCTTCGCCACACTGCCGACATCCCCTGTTGCGTGGCAGCGTGCTGTCGTGACGGACAAAGCCATCGGCTCTGGCGCTCAGGGTGTCATGGCGATGTGGAACCCGAATACGAAGGCGTGGACAGGTCTGGGTGGAGAGGCGCTGGTATGAGGAGGCTGGCGCTCTGTGGAATGCTTGCTTTTTCTGGCTGTTCTGCCGGGTCCGTCGCGCCCGTCACAATCAGTCAGGCCATTGCCGGGGTGCAGGCGGATCTGACGAAAGCCGGTGTGGTCAGTGTGTCGGGTGTGCAGCATTGGACGGCCGATCAGGCCGCCCGGTTCGACGCCAACGTCCGGGCGCTTCAGTGCGCGCAGAACACGTCCGATCCGGTCGTGGCCATGATTGCCGGGCCGGTGACGATGGATCTGTCCGGCACGTTTAGTCAGTCGGGGTCGTTCTCCGTCTCGACTTCAGGCTTTACCCCTGTTTTTGGTTTGCAGGCCGATGCCAGCCGAACGAAGGGCCAAACTCTAAGTCTTCCGGTCCAGTTCGTGCCTCTGTCGGCGCTGCCTGATGCCGAGGCTGGACGTGAGGTCGGATATGTCGGAGCCCTTCTTGGGCAAAACGATGCGGTCCGTGTTGAAGCCGCAACGCGGATCGAAGCAGATCGATCCGCGTTGGCTGCGCATGTCCAGCTGTTGATCGGTGGATATGGTTCCCCCTGCCCGCCCGGATCAGATCATCCATTTGTTGGTGTTCGCGGCAAGTAATTCCCGGGATCTTTCAGTTCATCCTTAATCTTGAAGATCAGAAGGATGAACTATCAAGGTAAGTGTTCTTATGTAAACATATTATTTTTAAAAAATTATATTTCAGGTCTGTTCGTGTTTTGATCTAAAAAAGAATATAGGTCGCATTCATTTTTCAAGTGAAGAGTAAGATCGTTCAACAGTTTATTCTTGAATCTCGGTATGACCCAGTGGAGATCTACGGTAAGACGGTGGCCAGGAACGATTTCAATCAGATTTCCCTGAGATAGATACCTGTCCACCAAGGCGTGCGGCTGTAACCCCCATCCAAAACTATTGAGTGTAAAATCCAGAAAACCGTGCGTAGAGGGGACGTAATGTATCCGCCGCGGTAGATCTGTCTTGTGCAGAGCATGCAACCATCGCGCCTCCAGACCATCGTCGCGGTCAAAGCATATGCACGGTGCTTCCTGAAACTCAGCTGCGGTACCTCCGGTTCTGAAGTATTGCGCTGCAAAATCAGGCGTAGCGCAGGCAACATACTGCATGCCCCCGAGCTGGATGGAGCTGCATCCCGGGACTGGCTCTGTTTGGGCGGTGATTGCAGCGATAACCTCGCCTGATCTTAAGCGGTCAGCTGTACAGGTTTCATCCTCGACAAGAAGGTCCAAACAAATTCCTTCTTTCATAGCAAAGCGCGAGATTGCACCTGGAAACCACGTTGCAAGACTATCAGCATTTACGGCGATTCTCAGAGTAACCTCAGGTGGAGACAAAGGCCCTGACGCGAAGGAAAGATGAGGGATTTCCGCTTCGAGCAGATGAACCCTGTCGAGATGTGTCACCAGGGCTTGGCCCAGTTCTGTCGGCCTGCACGGTTGGCCGCGAATAATCAGCAGAGCACCCAGCCGGTCTTCGTATCCTCTGACGCGCTGAGAAACAGCAGAAGCCGTAATGTTTAATTTTCTGGCCGCACTGTCGAAGGAGCCTTCCCGGATGACAGCGCTTACGGCCGCAAGAGCATTATAATCCAACACCAATAAAGGATTGCTTCATCAGGATAAGAAAAACAAGTTTTCCTTTTTCGAAGTCGCTCCGTAAGGAGGCTGAATGATGTCTTTCATTACAAGCTTTTTTTCCGGTTTTGCGCTTTCTGCCTCACTGATTGTCGCGATCGGCGCTCAGAATCTGTTCGTTCTTCGACAGGGTCTGAAGAAAGAGCATGTCGGTCCCATTGTCCTTTTCTGCGGCTTTTCAGATGCTATCCTGATTATCGCGGGGGTGAGTGGAATGGGGGCTCTGCTGGAAACTTTCCCACAAATCGCGAAAGGATTTACACTCGCCGGTGCTGGGTTTCTGTTCTGGTATGGCCTAAGAACGCTGCGTCTGGTTACTCTCTCGGAGAGCATGACAGTCACTCAAAGCGATTCTGTTGCTTTGTCGAAAGCATTGACCTCAGTCGCAGCGTTTACCTGGCTTAATCCGCACGTCTATCTCGATACAGTTCTCTTGATGGGCACAGCGTCGACAGCGCAGCCACTTCCCCTTAGGCCCTTTTTTGCAGCCGGGGCGGCATCTGTCAGTTTTCTATGGTTTGGTGCATTAGGCTATGGTGCACGTTTTTTACAGCCAATATTCGCTACGCCGAAATCATGGAAGGTTCTGGATCTTGTTATTGGGTGCGTAGTGCTTTTTCTCGCAACCCTTTTGCTGGTACAAGATCTCTAAAATTGTCTGCGAATACAGTGAATATTTCAGGATGATGAGGCTGGAAATCGACTTAACAGGGAAAAGTAAATCTGCTGAACGGATGCAGAACAAGCTATACTGTTTCTTGCCAACGTAACCTGAGTTTATATCGCAATATATGAGATAGGATTTTCAGGAATTTCGGATGGTGGGCGCGACAGGGATTGAACCTGTGACCCCTGCCGTGTGAAGGCAGTGCTCTACCGCTGAGCTACGCGCCCATCCGTTGGACGGGCTTCTAACAAGATGTTGTTTTTCTGACAAGATCTTTTTCGCAGGAAGCCGGTTTGTCCGCTCCGGCTTCCCTTATCGGGCGCTCAGAAACCGAACATATGGTCGAGGGAGAAAGCTCCGCCCCCGTTTTCCAGTCCGTGATAGCCGAAGAGACGGCATGTCAGATCACGGATGAGGACGTAGCCTCCCTCCCCTGCCTGATCGAGATGCGATGCTTCGAACAACTCCTGTGGTCGCACCATAAAAGATCCATTGGGCGCGATCCTGATCGTCGTCTGGGCCAGCAGCGCACCATTTGCTGCATGAAGCAGCAGGACGGTTTCGGAGGCGTCAGTTCCTTCAACGGAAGCCGGATGGATCAGGCAACAGAAGCTGCGGAATGTGTCCTGAGTAGTTTTCTGACCCAGTTTCAGGAACAGCCGTGTTGTCAGTCCCGGCGGCGGGCCGGAATAGGATTGCGGTTCCGAACGCCATGTCATGAGCGTATTGAAGATATGGGCCCCGAAGCTGGTTTCGGCGGCATGGTCGCTCTCACGGTGGCGGTATCGCATCATGGCGTGCAGCCATCCATCCGCCTCGCCGCCATCACGGAAATCATAGACCAGATCCGCATGGCCGGTCCGGTCCGTCAGGTCGTGCAGAGCAACGGCCGTGTTATGATTGCGAGGAAGGTTTCCCAGAAAATGCGAGCTGGTTTTTTCGCCGGATTCATCAAACAGATCCAATCTGACAGGTAGCGTTTCCAGACTTTCGGACATGGGATTGGGTTGAAGAAAAGTCTCGAAGCGCTTTGGATCAAGGATCGGGAACGGCAGCAGGAAGCCACGGCCCAGCGACGGTGGGAACTGACGGATGGCGGGATCTGGGCGCAGGTTGTCCCGCTCCACGTTCAGATGCGCAATGCGGGTTCGACCACGTTGGGTGATTTCATAGCGCGGACGGACCAGATGTCGGCCGGAACGTAGTTCAAGCTGTGCGGGCCAGTGCAGGTCAGGAAAAAGTGCGCCGACATTTACAGCGACCGTTTCAAACGGCTTTACGGAGCGATCGAGCGCGCGTGGGGCGTCTTCTCCCATACGGTTGAAGGTAATCGCGCCAGCCGGGATTGTCGTCGCGTGACTGTTCTGGACCCACACGATCAGCGTCTCGTCAGGCTCCGGCGCCGGCAGGGTTGCGTAACGCACCGAAGGCCATGCATTGGCGTCGTGCGTGACGGACAGGCTCGGATCGCCGTTCTTGCCCCAGCTATCGAGCGCATATTTCACGACGTCATGACCGCGTGCACCGAGAACGTGAATGAAAAGCTGTCCCGTAAACTCAGGCAGATCAAACCGCCGCCGTACTGCGGCGCTATCGACCGTAATTCCCGCACCGGCTTCCGTCACCGGCTGCTCCCATTGCGCCAGAATTTTGCCGGTTTCGTCATAAAGCCGCATCCAGTAGCGCAGGTTTTCGGCGGCGTAGCTGGACCAGTAGTTGGCCGTCACGATCCGGCAGGAAAAGCGTTCTGTTTCGCGGAAAAAGGCAAAATTGGTCGCGAAGTTCAGCTTGTCCAGATAGGGTCGCCCCTTGACCAGCATATCATCTGGCAGGCGAGCGGGTGCGAGGGTCTGGAGTTCACGTCCGTTGAGAAGCCCCTTCAGGCGCGTCCGCATTTTTGCATCTTCAAATGACAGCGCGAGAATGACATCCGCTTCCGTCGCGGGAAGATCCACCAGTGCCCGCAGCGTACCGCCAAAACCATCCGGCTTTCCGACCTGTTCGGTGTCATGAACATAGACATGCGCCGGTTTCAGGCCCGGGTAGAGAGCAGCCAGTGTACGGGCGGCATCATCCGGGTCGTAGACCGCCAGTGTCCGGCCCGAGAATTCGGCTTCCATGCGAACGAGAGCTTCAGCGGCCAGCGGATGCGCCAGTGCCTTATACAGAATATTGCCACCCTGCGGACCAAAGGTGCGGATATCGAGCATACAGGGGGCCCTTTCAGAGCTTCAGACGTCGGCGCATTTCTCTCGCCACGAGGGGGGTATCGTCAAGCGGGGTCACGTCCCACGGGGTCTGTTTGGGATCGAACATTTTCACACGCCCGGCGTCTTCGAGGGTTTTGACAAAGCGTGAAATCCGTTTTGAACGCCCGGGCAACGGAAAAACCAGAACGGGCGCTGATGTCGCCACGGCTTCGGAGATCATGGAAACGCTATCGGTCGTCACGGCAATGACGTCAGCACAGGCCAGCATCCCCATATAGGGATTGTCTTCGCCACTTCCTGTTAGAACCGCGATGCCGTGCGGCTCCAGCCGTTTGCGAAAAATATCCACGGCAGCCGGATCGGTTCGGCGCGACGGGGTGAGGACGGCCTGCATGGTGTTGTGCATTGTAAAAGCGATGATCCCTTCCGCTATCCGCTCCGCTTCGGCGACACCCAGTGTGAAACGGCCGTTGGCGCCCCCTATCAGAACAGACAGAAGCGGACGGTCATCCCGTTTCAGCCGCTCTTCCCACTGGGCACGCGCCAGATCGAGCTTCTGCTGCGTTACGGGATGAAGCGCATTGCGCGAGATCAAGATGTTCGGTCCAGTGATGACATCATGAGTGTTGGCAATCACCAGATCGAACTTCCGGACCGGCATGCGCGGGTTCTGGATCTGCACGACGGGCAGCCCTTCGCGTTGCGCCACGGCCCTTCCGACCACGCCTCCGGTTCCTCCGATGCAGATGATGAGACGTGTGTCTTCGGGAATCCTGATCGGATCGACCCGTTTTAAGGGAAAAGGCCAATAACGTGCAGGAAAGCGCGACCAGAACGGCTGGATGCGGACTGGTCGGAAATCCCACTTCAGACCTGCCTTTTCGGCCAGTCCCGCACCCTGTGCGCGCATGCCGGCGAAGTCCTCCGCGATGATGATGGCTTTCATGACGGAACTCCGCAAAAAAAGAAGGTGTTTCCCGAACTGCGAGAAATTTGGCAAGAAGCGCATATGACAACGTCCCAGACGCCCCCTGCCTCCTCGAATGCAACCCCAGCCGCTCCTGCTCCCGGATTTGAAGAGCTTGGGCTGATTGCGCCTCTGCTGGCAACTCTCGCTCAGGCCGGACACAAACGCCCGAGCCTGATCCAGGCGCAGGCCATTCCTCCTCTGCTTGAAGGCAAGGACGTTCTGGTCGGCTCCCAGACCGGCAGTGGCAAGACGGCGGCGTTCGTGCTGCCCATGCTCCAGAAGCTTGAAGAAGCGGGCCCGGCGCCCGGCCCTCGCGCGCTTATCCTTGAGCCGACACGCGAACTCGCCGCCCAGACCGCCGCCGTATGCCGTCAGCTCGGACGCAGGCTTTCCCTGAAAACGCGCGTTGTGTGCGGTGGAACGTCCCGTGAGCAGCAGGTCCAGTCTGTCAGCGATGGTGTGGATATCATCGTGGCCACGCACGGGCGTCTTCTGGATCTGGTCATGCAGGCCGATCTTGTTCTGGAACATCTGACCTATCTTGTTCTGGACGAAGCCGATCGCCTGCTGGATGAAGATTTTTCGGCGAGCATGACGGCTCTCACGCCCTATTTCCCGGACCATCCTCCCCAGACCGTTTTCTGCTCGGCGACATTGCCTGAGCCTGTGATGGATCTGGCCAAGCGGGTGACGCGCGATCCTGTTCGTGTGGAAATCGCGGCGGAGTCTTTCACGCCTAAAAATATCCGCCAGCGGGCGATCTTCGTGGAAAAAGACGACAAGCCCGAAACCGTGGCTCGTCTGCTGAAGCATTTCGAAGGCCGGAGCATCGTCTTTGCGCGGACGAAGAACACCGTGGACGCGCTCGCAAAAATCCTGCGTCGACACAATTTGCGGATCGAGACCCTGCATGGCGATCGCACGCAGGGTGCTCGCAACAAGGCGCTTGACCTGTTCCGTCAGGGGCGCGTTCCCATTCTGGTGACGACCGACATCGCCTCGCGCGGTCTCGATATCCCGGACGTGGATCTCGTCATCAACATGGATATGCCTGAAACGCCGGAGGCTTATGTCCATCGTATCGGCCGGACAGCCCGTGCCGGACGCAAAGGCGTGGCGTTTTCGCTGATCAATATTGATGAACGGACTTTTCTGCGCGATGTCGAGAAACATATCGGCTACCGCGTCCGGATCGCGACGGAAGACTCGCTGGACCGTTAAGCGTTGCGGTTGGCGAGAATGTCCCTCGCCAGATTTTCCCATTCCTGTGCATTATCAACGCGGGGTCGTATGGGCGGAGGGGCTTCAAGGATTGTCTCCAGCGCCCATGCAATCGCTGCGGGGTCCGGATCGCACAATACAGCCTGCGGATCGTCGGCAAACTGCTCGGCCAGACCACCCACACGCGTTGCGACCACATAGCGCCCGCTGGCAATCGCCATGGCTCCTACGCCACTCTGGGACGCCTCACGATAGGGCAGAACCACGATATCGGCCCATTCGACAAGCGCGGGCAGAGCGTCTTCCTCAACCCAGCGGTTCTCGACACGGACATTTTCGAGCGTCGTAAGCCTGTTGAGTTCGGGGCTTTGCGGGCCATGTCCGACAACTCGGCATTCAAAGGCATGACAGACGTGGGGCAGAGCCTCCGCTAGAAGATCCAGCCCCTTGTAAGGCAGAAGGCGTCCGAACATGAGAATGCGGGGCGCACCTCCATGGGCAAATGGCACAGTGCCAGTCCCGCCGATAAAGGGTGGATGCGCAAGCGCAGTTATGGGACACGACACGGCATGCGGCCCTGACGTCAGCCCGTCGGCAACATGACGGCTGAACGTGACAATCTGATCGGCGTGCCGAATCAGGCGCCGCTGCAACAGGGCCTGCAACGGATATCCATCTCCCGGATGCGGTTGTGCATCATGCACGATAACGACGGTCCAGACTCCTGCTTTGTGGAGCACCTGCGTCATCAGCATGTCCAGTGGCCCCGGCATGGCACAGATGGCGATATCCGGGCGGAAATCCCGTACGATTCGTGCAAGCTGCCTGCGAAGCCAGGGCGCTGTCAGAAGTCGTTTTAGCAATCCGCGCAGCGAGCTGTAGGTCGCGACCTTGAGCACGGATTCCGGGGCATTTTTGCTTCGCAGGATTTCCGCCCGTTCTGACAGGCAGAGCAAAACCTCCGTCTTTGGCAGTCTTTTAAGGCCATCCGCCAGATCCACCGCAATGCGTGGCCCTGCGCCCCGCCGTCCCCACTGCCAGACGAGAATGCGTCTGGCCGGACTGCCTTCAGAACGTCTGCTCACGGTCGCGCTCCAACGGCCTGCGCCGCGTCGCGCAATGTCGCACCATTCAGGCGTGTCGCAATTCTGTGTCTAGCCTGCGCGCCCAGACGGGCTCGCAGATCCGGATCATCAGCCGCTGTCCGAAGGGCCTGCACGGCGGACTCCATGTCAGGCAGCGCCCACTGCGTATCGGGCATGTCCCAGATCCCGCGAGGATCACGGGCGGGAACGAGCGTATAGGCAACCGGCAGGCCACAGGTTTCGTCCATAAACTCTGTCGTTGCGGACCAGTCCGTTGCAATCACGCACCGCCCGAGCGCCATGGCTTCTGCCACGACAAGTCCGAAGCCTTCGCTTCGATGCAGGGACAGCACGATATCCGCACATTCTGTCAAAGCGAGCCTGTCGGCACCATCAAGCTGTCCGGTTTCGATCCGGATATTGGGGGCTCCCCCGATGGCCGCCCGGATCGTCGCCAGATCTTCGGGGTAATGCGCGGTATGACCAATCTTCAGGAGCAGAAGCCGGTCCGTACGGTCCCCAAAGGCTTTCCTGAAGGCATGGATTGTTTCGATCGGGCTTTTGCGGACCATGCTGGACGACAGACTGAACGAAACGAGAACAATAACGCAGTTCTCTGGTAACCCGAACGACGCCCGATCCCGTCCGGAAGATTTTTCCTCCGCAAGACCAACCGGATGTTCCACAACCCGCACCGGACGTCCAAGAGAGCGCAGGGCATCCGCCGTAAACCGCGAAGGTGCCCAGATTTCATGTACATGCCGCCGGGCGATGCGCCATATGTCCGGAACGACCGGGAGTTCCCACGCCCAGTATCCGATAACCCGGCGTCCCGTCCGCAGTGCGCGGGGCATGAAGAACTGGGCATAAGGCAGCATGGGAGCATTCACATGCATGACCAGCGGCGCTCCCGGTCCCGTCCTGTCTCCTTCAAGGACGCGACGGTCAATGTCCCATGTCGCGCAGGGAATCCCCATCTCCCGCAGCGCCCGGACCATCAGCCGCGCGCCTTCGCCCAGCCCGGAACTGCGGCTGAATTCGCCAGCAACGATCATCCCGTGTGCCGCAACAGGTTTCCGCAGTCTGACCGGAGGCACAGCCAGAGCGGTGGCCCGAACGAAAAAGCGTCGTCGGGCGTCAGCAGGGAACTGCTGCCATACTTTGTGAAAAATGGAGAGAGACTGTTTCATCGTCCGTTCATGGGGCGTCTGTCCTTGGTCGCAAGCATGGGCAAGGAGCCAAAATCTCTGGAAAACCGGGCGGAAAACAGGAAACGATACTATCAGACCGGCCTCGGAAAAATGTGATTTCTTTCCGCTATGGAAGGAAAGAAAGGCGATGTTCCCTCTCTGGCGACCTGCGCCCAACGTGCTTACACTACAATCCATGACCGATCCATGTCCTACGCTCTGCGGTGCAGGTATGGCTTCGCCGGGCTACCGGACGGAGGGTGCCCGTTGTCGCGTCAGTCTGCGACGGATGGGAATGACATGAGTTGCAAGGCGGGACAGCGGCATCACCCCGTGCGGATCCGTCAGCCCCGTCTGTCGGAAACGCTGCCCGGTTTCGGACAGCCCCCACCCGTCTTTAAGGTGAGTCTGCCTCCGCCCGATCTTGCAATGTGGTGTCTGCCGCCTTCAGGCGTACCGGGCGTATGGATCTTCGATTCGGGGCGCTCCGGCCCTGAAATCGTTATCACCGCCATGGTCCATGGCAACGAATATGCCGGGGGGTGGGCGCTTGAGAACTTTCGCCGACGAGGCGTGTCCCTGACATCGGGGCGTCTGACCTTCATTGTGGCCAATCTGGCAGCCTTCGACCGGTTTGATATCAGCAACCCCGTCATGGCCCGCCATGTCGACGAAGATCTGAACCGTCTGTGGCACAGCACACGGCTGAATGGACGCGACCATTCCTGCGAGCTTGAACGGGCCAGACAGCTTCAGCCTTATATCGCCCGGGCGGACCTGTTGCTGGATCTGCATTCCACGCTCTGGCCGTCCGAGCCCCTGTTCATCGCCTCTCCCCGCCAACGTTCGGCAGAATTGGCCTGCGCTCTGGCGGCAGGTCGAAATCTGCCTCAGACGGTTCTGACGGATCTGGGGCATCAGGGTGGTTCACGCCTGATCGAACACGCGCATTTCATGTCGCCGGGTGGAACCGGACGAAGCTGTCTTCTGGAAGCCGGGTCTCACTGGGAGCCTGGAACTGTCACGGTCATGGAAAGCGCCATCAAGCGTCTTCTGGAACAGGCCGAGGCCATCCATCTTCGTGGACATGCCACGCAGGAAGCCTGTGAGCCCGAAATGGCTGTCGTGACCGACAACATCATTGCCCGGCATTCGGATTTCAGTTTCGTCAGGCCGTGGGAGGGCGGAGTCACGATTCCCAAGGCGGGAACGCCCCTCGCCCATGACGGACATGATCTGATTTACACACCCTATGACGAGTGCCTGCTGATCATGCCCAATCTGCGTCCCCGTCGGGGACAGCTCGCGGTCCGCTTGGCCAGACGGACCGCAGCGCCGTTCAGATCTTAGGCCGAAGCGCGGTCATAGATCGGGAAGCGACGGCACAGGGCCTTCACTTCTTCATGCACGCGCGCCGTGACGGCTTCGGAATTTTCTTCCTCAAGAGCCGCTGTCAGCACTTCGTCGATCATACGGCCGACTTCGCGGAACTCGGCTTCTCCGAAACCGCGCGCGGTTGCCGCCGGGCTGCCCAGACGGATGCCGGATGTCACAAACGGCTTTTCCGGATCGAACGGGATGGCGTTCTTATTCGCCGTAATGCCGGCACGTTCCAGAATGGCTTCGGCCAGCTTGCCCGTCACCTTCTTCGGACGCAGATCCACAAGGATCAGATGGCTGTCCGTGCCGCCTGTGACGATGTCGAAGCCACGGTTCTGAAGCTCGTCCGCCAGCGCGCGGGCATTGGCGAGAACACGCTTCTGATAGTCCTTGAACTCGTCCGAAAGCGCTTCACCGAACGCAACGGCTTTGCCCGCGATGACATGCATGAGCGGACCACCCTGCAGACCGGGGAACACGGCGGAGTTCACCTTCTTCGCCAGATCCGGGTCGTTCGTCAGGATGATGCCGCCACGCGGGCCACGCAGCGTCTTGTGCGTCGTGGATGTCGTAATGTCCGCAACCGGAACCGGGTTCGGATACAGACCAGCCGCCACCAGACCGGCAAAATGCGCCATGTCCACCATCAGATACGCCCCGACTTCATCGGCAATCTTGCGGAAACGGGCAAAATCAATGACGCGCGGATAGGCGGAGCTGCCAGCGACGATGATCTTCGGTTTGTGCTCGCGGGCCAGCGCTTCCATCTGGTCGTAATCGATCAGACCATCTTCGGCGCGCACACCATACTGTACGGAGTTGAACCACTTGCCCGAATAGTTCGGAGCCGCGCCATGCGTCAGATGTCCACCAGCGGCAAGGCTCAGGCCGAGAATCGTATCGCCCGGCTTGGCCAGCGCCATGAACGCCGCCTGATTGGCATTGGCGCCCGAATGCGGCTGCACGTTTGCGAATTCCGCGCCGAACATCTTCTTCAGACGCTCGATGGCGAGGTTCTCAACACGGTCCACATCCACGCAGCCGCCGTAATAGCGCTTGCCCGGAAGACCTTCCGCATACTTGTTCGTCAGCACCGAACCCTGTGCTTCCATAACGGCGAAAGAGGCCATGTTCTCCGAAGCGATGAGCTCGATGCCGTCCTGCTGGCGCGTCAGCTCCTCGTTCAGAATGGTGGCAACTTCGGCATCAACCTCCTTGAGGGGGGCATGAAAGAAACGATTCAGCGTGGACTGGCTGGCGTGTTCCGACATCGTGGTCCATTCTCCAGGGTGAGTTCGGCATGTGACTAGCCCAGATTGCCTGCCTCGGCAAAAACAATCCGCCTAACAAACGAGGAACCTTCATGACCACTCCGCTCTGGCGGACCAAACCCGTATCATCCGCAGCCGACAGCCAGACTGGCCTCAGGCGTGTTCTCGGTCCCTGGCAGCTCGTCGCCCTCGGTATCGGCGTGACGATCGGTGCTGGTCTTTTCTCTCTTACGGGTGTCGCCGCTGGCCAGAATGCCGGTCCAGCCGTGACGCTGTCTTTCGTTATCGCAGCCGTGGCCTGTGGTTTTGCAGGTTTGTGTTATGGCGAACTGGCCGGGATGATTCCCTCCGGCGGTTCGGCCTATTCCTATGCCTATGCCTCAATGGGAGAGCTGATCGCTTGGATGATCGGCTGGGATCTCGTGCTCGAATATACGGTGGGAGCCGCGACCGTTGCCTCAAGCTGGTCCGGCTATCTGGCATCGCTTCTGGGCGGATGGGGGCTTTCCATCGACCCGAGGCTTCTTGCTCCGCCACTCACGCCTGTGACGCTGTCAGACGGCACCATCACGACCGCATGGTTCAATCTGCCAGCAGCCTGCGCCCTGTGGATCGTGACGGCGCTCCTGATGCGCGGTGTCAGCGAATCCGCGAAGGTGAATACGGCCGTCGTCGTCATCAAGCTGGCGGTCGTCGCTATCGTGATCGTGGTCTGTGCGCCGCATGTCCATATGGCGAACTATCATCCGTTGATCCCTGAAAATACCGGCACATTCGGCACGTTCGGGTTCTCCGGTGTCATGCGTGCGGCCGGGATGGCCTTCTTTGCCTATCTCGGCTTCGATATCGTCTCGACCGCCGCGCAGGACAGCCGGAACCCGGCACGGAACATCCCAATCGGGATTATCGGAAGTCTGCTGGTCTGTTCCGTGGTTTATGTCATTTTCTCGCTGGTTCTGACCGGGGTGGTCAATTATCGCCTCATGGCCAATGACCCGAGCCCGGTGGCGACCGCCATCGACACCGCGCATCTCCCTTGGGTCGCAAGTCTTGTGAAGCTTGGCATTACGTCGGGCTATGTCTCGGTTCTGTTCGGAATGCTTCTGGGACAGGCACGGATCTTTCTTGTCATGTCCCATGACGGGCTGCTTCCTCCGCTGTTCGCACGGCTGAACGCTCGCACCCGCACGCCTTGGACGTCCCATCTTCTATTCGCAGTTCTGACGAGCCTTCTTGCAGCCCTCGTGCCGATTGGCGTGCTCGGGAACATGACCTCGATCGGAACACTTCTTGCCTTCATTATTGTCTGCGCGAGCGTTCCCGTCCTGCGCCGGACCCAGCCCGATGCGCCCCGTCAGTTCCGCGTACCGGGTGGCGCCATCATTCCGGTCCTCGGCGTTCTGTCTTGCGGGGCCGTGATGGTATCGCTTGATCGCCTGACATGGATCCGGCTCATCGTCTGGCTCATCATTGGGCTTGTCATCTATTTCGTTTACGGCATCCGCAACAGTCGACTTTGCAGGGACTGAAGTTAGGAGCATGATCGGGGGTATGAGCAATGCAGCATACCCCCTCTCCCGTCCGCGGCGTAATCGCCACGATGCTTTCACCCGTCGTCTGGTGCAGGAACATCGCCTGCATGTCGACAACCTGATCTGGCCGATCTTCGTCTGCGAAGGTGAAAACCAGCGCCAGAAGGTCGACTCCATGCCAGGCGCCGAACGCGTCAGTGTGGACAATATCGTCGAACATGTCCGTCAGGCCGTGGATCTCGGTATCCCGGCCGTTGCCATTTTCCCCGTAACGCCCATGAGCGTCCGCGACGCCACGGGCACAGAGGCCCTGAATCCGGATAACCTGATGTGTCGCGCTTCGCGCACCATCAAGGACGCCTTCCCCGATCTGGGCATTATCGGAGACGTGGCGCTGGATCCGTACACCGATCATGGCCATGACGGCGTGATCGAGAATGGCCGGATCCTGAACGACGCCTCCGTGGAAATTCTCCGCCAGCAGGCCCTCAATCAGGCCCGTGCTGGCAATGACATCATCGCCCCATCTGACATGATGGATGGCCGCGTGAAAGCCATTCGCGAAACGCTCGACGGCAATGGCTACGACACGACGCGCATCATGGCCTACACGGCAAAATATGCGTCCGCCTTCTACGGTCCGTTCCGCGATGCTCTGGGGTCCGGCAGCCTGCTGCACGGGGACAAGAAAACTTACCAGATGGACCCGGCCAATTCCGACGAAGCCATGCGTGAAGTCGAACAGGATCTGCGCGAGGGTGCGGACATGATCATGGTCAAGCCGGGCATGCCGTATCTCGACATCATCCGTCGCGTCCGTGAACGTTTCGAGGTGCCGACCTTCGCCTATCAGGTGTCGGGCGAGTATGCGATGCTCATGGGTGCCATCCAGAACGGCTGGCTTGACCGTGACCGCACGATCATGGAAAGCCTGATCGCTTTCAAGCGTGCCGGCTGTAACGGTATTCTCACCTATTTTGCTCTGGACGCTGCCCGTCTTCTGCGGGACGAACACTGAAGAGCCCCCAAACACGCGGCGTTCAGTCCTATTATACGGGGCTGAACGCCGAAAACATTTCAGCCCGCCTCCTCGAGGAGCGCGGGCTGACAATTATGGCGCGTAGATTGCGCACGCCTTACGGCGAGCTTGATCTTGTGGCAGCAGATTCGGAATGGCTGATTGCCGTTGAGGTCAAACAGAGACGAACTTTGCGGGAAAGCGCGTCATGCCTGACTGTCAGACAGTCTCAAAGGCTGATGGAAGCCTTCGAGTATATTCTGCTGACGAAGCCGGAGTGGCAGCGACCCAACACACGGTTTGATCTGATCATCGTGGACCCGTCAGGTCAGGCGCGGCGTATTCAGGATGCGCTGCGCCAATTCTGAAAAATCAGGTGCGACGGACGCGGGCGTGGTGATGAGCGGACGCCACTGCGATATGGGCATGAGCGGTTGCATGCGGGCGGTAAGCGACGTTGCGGATGACAGCGTGTGAGCTGCTCCAGGCAACGGCTGTGTTGTGCGAGGTTGCGCGACGTGCAAGCGCATGATGGAAAACGGCACGGTGATAGACCGGCGTGGCAGTCAGCGCGTCAAAGGTCAGCTTGCTGGCTTCATAATCGGTGATGGCCGGACGGGCATAGGCCTTGCCTGCCCCCATGCAGATACCGACACCCATGATACCCAGAGCAATTCTGCCGACCCAGTTGCGCGCCATTGACGTTGTGTCCCATCCCGTTCTGATGGAAACAGCCTATGCGCTGAACTCGGGGTCCGGCAACCCCTGATGGGAAAGTTTCCGAAAAAATCAAGGTCCTGCCACTTTTCGTCGCTTCATGGCTGAATTGTGGCAGGAGCAATGCTTAAAAAGTGCTGAATTCAGCACTTTTTGTCACAATCGCGCCCGAATCAGGCGCGTGTCGGTCAGGCGTTGGCTGTCGTGATGCCCTTTTCGGTCAGCAGAGTCTCAAGCTCGCCGCTCTGATACATGTCGGTCACGATATCGCAGCCGCCCACGAACTCGCCCTTGATGTAAAGCTGCGGCACGGTCGGCCACTGCGAGAAGTCCTTGATGCCCTGACGCAGTTCGGCGCTCTCAAGGATGTTGCAGGTCGCAAACGGGACGCCAAGATGGTTGAGAATCTGGACCACGCGCGCGGAAAAGCCGCACTGCGGGAAGAGCTTGTCACCCTTCATGAACAGCATGACCGGATTGGCGTCGATCAGGGTCTGGATATGCTGGAACACGGTTTCGGACATTGGATTTTCCTTGGTTCGGCAGGGCGGACAGAACGTCCGCTCCTGCTGTCAGTGCTCGTCTGGAAAAAAGAGACGTCAGCCCCGGCTCTTAAGGGGTGAGCGTCTTGAGGGCCATCGCATGCAGTTCAGTGCCCATGCGGGTTCCGAATGCATCATAAACCAGTTTGTGCTGGCGTACACGCGAAAGCCCGCGGAAGGCTTCGCTTGTAACCTGACAGGCGTAATGATCCCCGTCCCCGGCGAGATCTTCGATCTCGATCTGGGCATCAGGGATGGCGGCGAGAATCGTGCGTTCGATTTCAGAAGCTGCCATTGGCATAAAAATCAGGCTCCCTCACCCATGAACCGCGGGAAGAACGCGGCATTGATCTCGCTGAGACGCTCCGCGCTGACGCTGACGGTTCCCGGCACGACCAGATCACTGCCGCCCGAACGTCCCAGACGGATTGCCGGTACATTGGCCTTCTCCGCCGCTGCGACAAGGGCCTCACCATCGGGAGTTGCAACCACGTAGCAGCCCTGATCCTCACCGAACCAGAAGGCATGAGCGGCAATGTCCGTCGGAGCGGCTTCAAGCGTGCAGCCGACGCCGCTCGCCATGACCATTTCCGCGACCGTCACCAGCAGACCGCCATCGGCGATGTCATGACAGGCCGCAACCTCGCCTGCCGTAATCTGGCTGCGTACGAAGTCTCCGTTACGACGCTCCACCGCAAGATCGACGACCGGCGGCGCTCCGTCTTCACGCTGGCAGATTTCGCGAAGCCACAAGGACTGTCCGAGTTCGCCCCGGATAGAGCCGACCAGCACCAGATCATGGGCATCCGGCATCGCAAGCCCGATGGACTTGGACGCATCCGCGAGCACGCCAAGCGCACCGATCGCGGGCGTCGGCAGAATTGCCTGAGCTTCACCGGACGGCGAGCGAGTCTCGTTATAAAGCGAGACGTTGCCGCTTACGACCGGGAAGTCGAGCGCGCGACAGGCATCGCCCATGCCTTTGATGGCATCGGCGAACTGCGCCATGATTTCCGGCCGTTCCGGATTGCCGAAGTTCAGGTTGTCCGTCACGGCCAGCGGTGTGGCACCCGTTGCTGTCAGATTCCGCCAGGCTTCGGCCACGGCCTGCGCGCCACCCGTCTTGGGATCGGCCTGACAGTAACGCGGCGTGCAGTCCGTCGTCAGGGCAAGACCCAGACGCGTATCGTCAACGCGGACGACTGCCGCATCGGCTGCACCCGGACGACGCGCCGTGTTGCCACCGACCGAGCCGTCATACTGGTTCCAGACCCAGGCGCGGGACGCCAGATCCGGACAGCCGATCAACGTCAGCAGCGCCTTCTCGATCCCTTCCGGGTCAGCAGGCGTTTCAATCCGTGCAGGTGCCGTCAGCGGCACGGTCGGACGGTTATAGAGCGGAGCTTCATCTGCCAGCGGGGCCAGCGGAATATCGGCTTCGATTTCGCCATGATGACGGATCGTGATGCGGCCCGTATCGGTCAGCACACCGATGATGGCGAAATCCAGCTCCCACTTCGCGAAGATCGCGCGCGCGACTTCGGTCCGCTCGGGCTTGAGGACCATGAGCATACGCTCCTGGCTCTCGGAGAGCATCATCTCGTAAGCCGACATGTTCGGCTCGCGCTGCGGAACGGCATCAAGGTTCAGCTCGATGCCAACGCCGCCCTTGCCCGCCATTTCAACGGCAGAAGACGTCAGACCGGCTGCACCCATGTCCTGAATAGCGACGATTGCATCGGTGGCCATCAGTTCGAGGCAGGCCTCGATCAGCAGCTTTTCGATGAACGGATCGCCAACCTGAACGGTCGGACGCTTGGAGGCTGCTTCCTCGTCGAACTCCGCCGAAGACATGGTCGCGCCATGAATGCCGTCACGTCCCGTCTTGGAACCGACATACACGACCGGATTACCCACGCCCGCAGCAGCTGACAGAAAGATCTTGTCCTGCTTGGCCACACCCACCGTCATGGCGTTGACGAGCGGATTGCCGTCATACGCTTTGTGGAAGTTGACCTCACCACCCACGGTCGGAACACCGACGCAGTTGCCATAACCGCCAACACCACGCACGACGCCATCGACGATACGACGCGTTCCTGCATGTTTCGGATCACCGAAACGCAGGGCGTTGAGGTTCGCAACTGGACGTGCGCCCATCGTGAAGACGTCACGCAGAATGCCGCCCACGCCCGTCGCCGCGCCCTGATAGGGCTCG
Source organism: Gluconobacter sp. Dm-73 (assembly GCF_018256215.1). Taxonomy (NCBI): domain Bacteria; kingdom Pseudomonadati; phylum Pseudomonadota; class Alphaproteobacteria; order Acetobacterales; family Acetobacteraceae; genus Gluconobacter; species Gluconobacter sp. Dm-73. Next base: position 61,429 of record NZ_JAERLW010000007.1, read on the forward strand.
ATGAAGGACGGGTGGTTGTGGCTTTCCATCTTGAAGACGGCCGCCAGACCTTCGCCGATATCCACGACGCCTGCGTTCTCGCCCGGCCCATGGATGACCCACGGTGCCTTGGTCGGCAGCGTCTTGAGATGAATGCGGGACGATTTGTAGGAGCAGTGCTCGGACCACATGACGGAGAAAATTCCAAGCTCCGTAAAGCTCGGTGTCCGTCCCATGATCGTGACAAGCTTGTTGTATTCCTCGCCGGTCAGTCCGAAAGACTGGGCAAGCTGGGCATCAATCGTCACACTCATCCGACAAGAGCCTCCACAAGGCCTTTGAAAAGCGGCACGCCGTCGGTTGCGCCGATTTCGGGGTCAGTCAGGTTCTCCGGGTGCGGCATCAGGCCACAGACACGGCCGTTTTCGCTCAGGATCCCGGCGATGGAGCGCGTGCTCCCGTTGGGGTTGGTCGCGCGGTCATTATCCGAAACCACACCATCCGCACCGCAATAGCGGAAGGCCACGCGGCCTTCGCCTTCAAGACGCTTCAGCGTCTCGGGAGAGGCCGTGTAGTTCCCGTCACCATGAGCGAGCGGCGCGCGGAACACGTCGCCGCGCGTCCAGCCCTGCGTATAGGGCGACGACGCGTTTTCAACCTTCAGGTGGCAATCCTGCGACAGGAAACGCAACCCGGCATTGCGAAGCAGTGCGCCCGGCAGCAGATGGGATTCCGTCAGGATCTGGAAGCCATTGCAGACACCCAGAACATGACCGCCCTTGCCTGCGAACGCCTTGACGTCACGCATGATCGGCGAATGCGCGGCCATGGCCCCGCTGCGCAGATAGTCCCCGAAACTGAAACCGCCCGGCAGCACCACGAGGTCCAGATCACCCAAAGAGGTTTCCCCGTGCCAGATCAGACGCGGCGTCTGCCCCGTCACCAGCTTCAGGGCATGGACCATGTCGCGCTCCCGGTTCGTGCCGGGAAATACGACGATACCTGCCTTCATTTCTGGCCCTCCGCCGGAGCGGACGCATGGCACGGATAAGTGTCATGCAGGGCGCGATAGACAGCCTTGCCCGCAGGCTCCGTCAGCGCGTCGTTGTGGGCATGCAGCCAGGCGACGACCAGCCCGCGGATTTGCGGGGCTGTCTGCTGGGCCGGAACGCAGAATGCCACCGGAGCGGACTCGTCATGGGCAAAGCTGTCGTACTTCTTCGCCCATGCCTCGCCGTCCATCAGGCCGGACAGATAGGCATCGCACATGCCGATGGAGGACTTGCTGGAGCACATCTGGCCCAGAGCCTTGCCCGAGACCTTGGACACGCGCTGTGCGTGAGCCGGGGCTGAAACAAGAACCGGAGCCGCCGCGAGACCGGCCAGCAGGAAGATCGTGGAAAGACGGGTCATCCGGCCACCTCGACGCTGAAATCCTCAATGACCTCATTGGCCAGAAGCGCGCGCGCCATGGCTTCGCCCTGCGCCAGTGCGTCGGCGGCATTGTCGGCCGGAACATCAAGTTCAACGACGCGATTGATGCGGACTTCGCCCAGACCCTTGAAGCCAAGGGTTGCGAGAGCATGGCCCACGGCCTTGCCCTGCGGATCGAGAACGCCGTCTTTCAGGGAAACAAAAACACGGATTTTCACTGAACTGCCTCCGGACCCTTGAGGTCACCATTCCCGGACTCGGGCAGAATCCCGAGACGCTTTGCCACTTCCTGATACGCTTCCTCGACGCGACCCATGTCGCGGCGGAAACGGTCCTTGTCCAACTTCTCGTTCGTCTTGGAATCCCACAGACGGCAGTTATCCGGCGAGATCTCGTCGGCCAGAAGGATACGCATCTCCTCGCCTTCCCAGATCCGTCCGAATTCCAGCTTGAAATCGACAAGCGTGATGCCGACAGCCGTGAACATGCCCATCAGGAAATCATTTGTTCTGAGCGCAAGCTGGTTCATGTCGTCCATGTCCTGCGGTGCGGCCCAGTTGAACGCTGCGATATGCTCTTCCGACACCATCGGGTCGTTGAGCGCGTCGTTCTTGTAGTAGTATTCGATGATCGTGCGCGGCAGGCGCGTCCCCTCGGGGATGCCAAGCCGCTTGGCCAGCGAGCCCGCCGCCACATTGCGTATCACAACTTCAAGCGGGATGATCTCCACTTCGCGGATGAGCTGCTCGCGCATGTTCAGCCGGCGGATGAAGTGGGTCGGGATGTTGATCTCGTGAAGCTTGAGCATCAGGTATTCGCTGATGCGGTTGTTCAGGACACCCTTACCGGTGATGATGCCGCTCTTCGCGCCGTTTCCGGCGGTGGCATCATCCTTGAAGTACTGAACGAGTGTGCCGGGTTCTGGGCCTTCAAAAAGAACCTTGGCTTTGCCCTCATAGAGCTGGCGGCGGCGAGCCATGAGCAATCCTTAGCGTTGCGCCGTCCTGACAGAAAATGCGGACGGCTGGAGCAGCGACGAATTGTGGTTCCATAGCATTGCGGAACCGGAACTGCGAGTATGCGGAACGCAGGAAATCGCAGGAAGTCTGCGTTCCGCACGCCTCTTAGTCGAAGATACGGGCGAAGATGCGATCCACGGCGCGCAGATGCTGTGCCGGGTCGAACGCCTGATCGAGAATGTCCTTGCTGACACGACCGGCCACTTCCGGATCGGATTCAAGGTTTTCACGGAAGGTCTTGAAGCCCGGTTTGTTCAGCTTCGTCCATGTTTCCATGGCGTTACGCTGTACGATCCGATAGGCGTCCTCGCGGGAAATTCCGGCGCGCGCCAGCGTCAGCAGGACTTCGCCGGAATGGACGACGCCGCCGAGGCTTTCCATGTTCGCGATCATCTGCTCGGGATAAACGACCAGCTTTTCCATCATCCCGGCCAGACGCATCAGTGCAAAATCCAGACCGATCGTCGCATCGGGGCAGATGTTGCGCTCGACGGCGGAGTGGCTGATGTCCCGCTCATGCCACAATGCGACGTTTTCCAGCGCGGGGACGACATGCGAGCGGATCAGGCGCGCCAGACCGGTCAGGTTTTCCGACAGGACAGGGTTGCGCTTGTGCGGCATGGCCGAACTGCCCTTCTGTCCCTTGTGGAAGAACTCTTCCGCTTCCCGGACTTCCGAACGCTGAAGATGACGGACTTCAATCGCCAGACGCTCGATACCGCTGGCGATCACGCCGAGCGTGCAGAAGAAGGCGGCATGGCGGTCACGCGGAATGACCTGCGTCGACACGCTCTCGACGGCCAGCCCCAGCTTATTGGCGACGTATTCCTCGATTTCCGGGTCGATATGCGCATAGGTCCCGACAGCGCCGGAAATCGCGCAGACCGCAATTTCCTTGCGGGCCTGCACCAGACGCTCGCGATTACGGGCGAACTCGGCGTAATGGCCCGCGATCTTCAGGCCAAAGCTGGTCGGCTCGGCATGGATCGCATGGCTGCGGCCGATCGTCACCGTGTTGCGATGCTCGTAGGCGCGCTCTTTGAGTGCGGCCAGAACGCGGTCCAGATCTTCCAGCAGAAGATCGGCGGCCTGCGTCATCTGAACGGACAGGCAGGTGTCCAGCACATCCGAAGACGTCATGCCCAGATGCACGAAACGGCTGTCCGGACCGACCTTTTCCGCAAGCCAGGTCAGGAACGCGATGACGTCATGGCGCGTTTCGGCTTCGATCTCGTCGATGCGGGCCAGATCCGCGTCGGAAAAGGCCGCCATGGCGACGTCACCCTTTTCGCGGATGGTCTTTGCTGATTCGGCGGGAATGTCACCCCGTTGTGCCATGGCTTCGCAGGCAAGGGCTTCGATCTCGAACCAGATGCGAAAACGGTTGGCGGGAGACCAGATGGCAGTCATCTGCGGACGGCTGTAACGGGGTACCATGGGAACTCCGGATGCGAGGTGGGGCTTTACGGAGGCTCCTTAGACCAAATACGAAGACATTGCACGGACCCCTTTTCGGAAGAATGACACCTTGGCCCCTGACTCTCTGCTTCACGCCCTCATCGCCCTCGGCCAGATCACCCTGATCGACATCACCCTTGCCGGTGACAATGCGGTCGTTATCGGAATGGCTGTTCGCAATCTCGAGGGTCGGCAGCGCCGTCTCGCCATTCTGTTCGGAACGGGGTTCGCCGCCATTCTACGCGTAGGGCTGGCCCTGCTGGCGACCACGCTGCTCGCCGTAGTCGGTCTGACGCTGGCGGGTGGGTTTCTGCTTCTGTGGGTCTGCTGGAAGATGTATCGTGAGCTTCGAGGCGGCGAACATCATGAAGACGTCGAAGCCGCCCCGCCCCGGCTCGGCCCTGCCGTGCTCAAAATTGTCGTGGCTGATCTGTCCATGAGCCTCGACAACGTGCTGGCGGTTGCCGGAGCGGCTGTCGGTCATCCGTGGATTCTTGTTGCAGGGCTTGTGCTGTCGGTGCTGCTGATGGGGCTTGCTGCATCGGTCGTCGCCAATCTTCTGGCCAGATACCGCTGGATTGCATGGATCGGCCTGCTGGTGGTTCTGGGTGTTGCAATCGAACTCATCATCCGCGGCGGCGGGGAGGTCTGGACGCATGTTCTTCCGAGCTGACACAACTCTTTTTGCGGGACTGGTGACGCTGCTTGTTACGTCATCAGCCCTCGCAGCACCCTCGATGGACACTGCCCCCTCGCCCGTTCAGGAACGGTTGGCGGAATGGCTGATCCTTGGCGGGCCAGAAGGAAGCAGTTTCCCGGCGCAGCGTTACGCCAGTTTCCTGGCACAGACGCCCCAATGGCCGCAGAGAATGCGTATCCTGTGGCGCTTTCAGAACGCCCTGTCCCAGACATCCGATCCGCAGACCCTGAATGCTCTTTGCCCGATTTATCCGCTCACATTGCCAGCGGCGTTTACAGCCTGTGTAGACCATCTCCCGGACCCTGCCTCCACAGCGCGCCGTCTCTGGCTGTCTGGCAGCACCCTGACCGCTGACGAAGAGCAGACCCTGCTCACGCGGTTTGGTCAGGCCTTCACGCCTGCCGATCAGTGGAGCCGCTATGAAGCGCTTGAACTGCGGGGACAGTTTTCGGCAGCGTCCAGGCAGATCGAGCGTCTTTCGGCCAATCAGCAGCTTCTTGCCCGCGCCAGACTGGCCGAACGTCTCGCCTCTCCCGATGCCGATTCTCTGTTCGCCTCCCTACCCTCGGACCTGCAATCCGACCCAACCCTGATCCGCTATCGTCTGCGTGCGCTGCGTCGCGGGGACCGGCTGGATGAAGCGCTGTCTCTCTGGACCACGCAGGGCGCGGCTCTGCAGCGGGCGAACCCATCCCATGACTGGTCTTCAGAGCGGATCAGCCTCGCCCGCGCCCTGCTTCTGGCCGGTCGTCCGAAAGAGGCGGCCGATCTTGCAGATGACACCACCCTGCCCCCCGACACCACAGACCGTCAGGAGGCGGCTCTTCTCAGTGGCTTCATTGCGCTCAGAGAGCTTCATGACCCGGCGCGCGCGGAACAGTTCTTTGCCCTTCTCCAGAGCGCAACCTCGCTTCAGATGCAGGCTCGCGGCTATTACTGGACAGGCCGCGCCCTTCAGGCCGCTGAAAAACATCAGGATGCCGAAGCCGCCTTTCAGAAAGCCGCGACCTTCCCCACGACGTTTCCGGGTCAGCTCGCTCTGGCATCCCTGACGCAGAACAACGCCATTCTGGTCTCAGGTCAGTCGTCATCGGCCTTTGACGACGCCCTGTTACAGGCCCTTCAGTCTCTGCCCACTCCACCCGCTGGAACGCTCAGCCGACCTGATCTGCTCGAAGCCGCCACGGATCTCGTGCAGGCAGGTGATCCCGATCATGCACGGGATTTTCTTATGATGCTGGAAGTCGTCAATCCGTCTCCGGAAGGTCAGAAAGCCGTCGCCGATGCTGCGTCCCGCCTTGGGTTGCCTGCGCCGGAAGTCTTTGCCTCCTATGCTCTGGCACGCAAGGGCATCGCCCTTTACCCGCAGGGTTTCCCCGATCCCTACCCGGCAGCCTCAACTGTTCCGGACGGCCTGCTTCCCGCCATCATCCGACAGGAAAGTGGTTTCGATCCGAACGCACTAAGCGGCGCCAAGGCCGTGGGCCTGCTGCAACTCCTGCCCGCCGCAGCCCGAGACGTGGTGCGCAAAGGGCATCTGGGGCCGATCAACGTCTCTCCCGCGTCCCTGACCGATCCGCAGATAAACCTGAAAATCGGCAATGCCTATGTCTCGCAGCTTCTCGAACGCTTCGGAAATGTGATCCCCTATGCGCTGGCTGCCTATAACGCAGGCCCGCATCGGGTGGACCTCTGGCTCAAAGCAAACCCACCTTCGGACCCGCTGTCAGAAGACGGCGTTCTGGACTGGATCGAACGCCTACCCTACAGGGAAACCCGCCTTTATATCGAGAATATTGAGGCAGGAATGATGGTCTATCGCGTCAGGAATCTTCATGCCGGATAATGATATTGCAGCCCTCGCTGGACAGGTTCTGGAGCATCTCCGCCGGTCCGGTCGCAGACTGGTGACAGTGGAAAGCTGCACAGGCGGCCTGATCGGTGCGGCTCTCAGTGATATTCCCGGTTCGTCAGACGTCTTGGAAGGCGGTTTCATCACCTACTCCAATGCCTTGAAAATGAGCGCCGTGAGCGTTCCAGAAACGGTTCTCGCACAATACGGAGCCGTCAGCCTCCAGACGGCTCAGGCCATGGCGGAAGGCGGCCTTATGAACGCCGTGGATGCTGATATTGCCGTTTCCGTGACAGGAATCGCAGGCCCGGGCGGTGGTAGCGTTGCCAAACCGGTTGGGACTGTGTGTTTCGGATTGGCTGTTCGCACCGGATTGTCCTCGGTCGTTCAGTGTCACTTCGTCGGAGATCGCAGCAGCATTCGCTCTCAGGCTGTGCAGCAAGCGCTTCAGATGCTTCTGAGCGCCTGACGTAAAAAAGCGGCTCCGAATGAACGGAGCCGCCCTTTTCTGCAAACCTGCAACAGATCACCGGTCTGTTTACAGCCTTAGTTGCCCTGCGTCGGAGCTGGCATCGTCGAGGCTGCCGGAGCTGCCTGAAGGCTGGGGGCGGTCGGGATCGCGGTCGGAGCAGCGGGCGGGATTGCTGCCGTCGGAGCCGCCGGAGAAACCGGCGTCTGGGCCTGCTGCAGCGAACGTGCGTTCAGATCTTCCGTCGTGGGGGAGCCGCTGGCTTTTGCAGCATGCTCGCCCTTGTCATGATGCTTGCCGTGATGATGCGCGGCCATGGCCGGAGAGGCCGCAGCGACCAGTGCAGTCAGAGCGAATGCGCCAAAAGAAATCTTTTTCATAACGTAATCCTTTCCTGTCACCATCGCGGTGTTTGACTGTGTAACGACTCAACCCGCAAATGGTTCTGGCAACACTATGAAATTTTATGTCCTTTGGGAAAGACCGGGCGTCGGAGGAACAGCCTTTGCCCCATGCGCACCGTAAATATCCCGTGCGCGCTTGATGAAGGCGGACACCATAAGGCGCACACCTTCATTGAACACCACGCCCATCGCGTTTTGCAACAAGCGCGACTTGAACTCGAAATCCACGAAGAAATCGACCAGACAGCCACGAGGGTCCGGGCTGAAAGTCCACACATTGTTCAGATAACGGAAAGGCCCTTTTTCATAACGCACCCGGATGCGCGACGGCCTCTCCAGCGTCACACGGCTCGTGAAGGTCTCGCGGAAGGGGCCAAATCCGATCGTCAGATCCGCCACAAGCTCCTGTTCCGTCTGGGTGCGGATGCTCGCCTTCACGCACCAGGGCAGAAACTGCGGATATTTCTCGACATCCGCCACAAGATCAAAGAGCTGGTCCGGAGTGTAGGCGATCAACCTTTGCTCGGCATGTGTCGGCATCAGAGACTTTCTTTCAGACGGCTTTTCCGCGCAGCCTGAAGCTTCGCGAAGTCGCTGTCCGCATGATAGGAGGACCGGGTCAGCGGACTGGCACTGACCTGAAGAAATCCTTTTGAACGGGCAGCCGCAGCATAGCCGTCAAACTCGTCGGGGGTAATAAACTTTTCAACGGCTGCATGTTTTGCTGAAGGCTGGAGATATTGCCCAAGTGTCAGGAAATCGACGTCCGCGATCCTGAAATCATCCATGACCTGAGCCACTTCCATACGCTCCTCGCCCAGCCCAAGCATCAGGCCGGACTTGGTAAAAATGGAAGGATCGAGTTTCTTTACTCCGTCCAGCAATCGAACGGACTGATAGTAACGCGCACCCGGCCGGATGGTGGGATAAAGTCGGGGTACGGTCTCGATATTGTGATTGAACACGTCGGGACGTGCAGCCACGACGACCTCCAGCGCTCCATCTTTGCGAAGGAAATCAGGAGTGAGGATTTCAATCGTAGTCTCTGGAGAGGTCTGCCGGATCGAACGGATGACCTGTGCGAAATGCTCCGCGCCACCATCTGCCAGATCGTCGCGATCCACGGACGTGATGACGACATGTCGTAGTCCAAGCTTCGCCACAGCCTCGCCAACACGCCGGGGTTCGTCCGCATCAAGATGCTTTGGCATCCCGGTCGTGACGTTGCAGAACGCACAGGCCCGGGTGCAGATCTCGCCCATGATCATCATCGTGGCATGACGTTGCGACCAGCATTCCCCGATATTGGGGCATGCTGCTTCTTCGCAGACCGTCACGAGGCCTGCATCGCGCATCAGCGCCCGCGTCTCGTGATACACGGGATGGTTCGGCGCCTTGACCCGGATCCAGGACGGCTTGCGCTGGATCGGATTGTCAGGCCGATGCGCCTTTTCCGGGTGACGGAGCGCTGGTGCTGCGCGGTGGTCGATGGTGATGCGCTGGGACATGGTGCTCAGATATGCAGCGGGCCGTCGAAGGCCGCCAGTGTTGCCTCGTGCATGGTCTCGGAAATGGTCGGATGCGGGAAGACCGTTTCGATCAGTTCCGCCTCTGTCAGTTCCCCGGTCCGGGCAATGACATAACCCTGAATCATTTCCGTTACTTCCGCGCCGATCATGTGCGCACCCAGAAGTTCGCCACTCGTCGCGTCGAACACGGTCTTGACCATGCCGTCCGTCTCACCCATCGCAACAGCCTTGCCGTTGGCGATGAACGGGAAACGGCCAACCTTGACCTTGTGTCCTGCGGCAATGGCCTTCTCTTCACTGAGCCCGACAGACGCGATCTGTGGACGCGAATAGGTGCAGCCCGGAATGTTCAGCGGATGCAAGGGCTGCGGCGAACGTCCGGCAATTTTTTCAACGCACAGGATGGCTTCGTGGCTCGCCTTATGGGCCAGCCACGGCGCTCCGGCCACATCACCGATCGCATAGACACCCGGCTCGCCTGTCCGGCAGAAGCCGTCCGTGACGATATGGGTGCGGTCCACCTGAACCTTGGTGCCTTCAAGCCCCAGATCCTCGACATTGCCCACGATGCCAACAGCACAGATGACGCGGTCCACCGTCAGATCGATCTTGCCCGTCGGACTTTCGATCGTCGTGGAAACCTCGTTTTCAGTCTTATTTAGCGGCCCGACCTTCGCGCTGGTGATGATCGTCATCCCCTGCTTTTCGAAAGCCTTGCGGGCTGCTGCACTGATTTCTGGATCTTCGGCGATCAGGATCCGATCTGCCACTTCGGCGATCGTGACCTCACTGCCCATGTTCCGGTAGAACGACGCAAATTCGATACCGATCGCACCCGATCCGATGACTAGAAGACGCTTCGGCAACTCCTTCGGCGTCATGGCCTCGCGTGCCCCCCAGATCAGGGTGCCATCCGTTTCCAGTCCCGGAAGCTGACGCCCCCGCGCACCCGTTGCCAGAATGACATGCGGGGCTTTGATGGTCGCAACCGCCGCGCCATCCTTCGTGATGGCAACCTGATGCGCCTCGCCCGAACGACCGGCCAGTTTGGCGCGGCCGTCAAAGGTCGTGACCTTGGCTTTCTTCAGAAGATGGGCAATCCCTCCCCCCATCCGGCGCGCAATGCTGCGTGAGCGGCCCACGATCTTGGACAGGTCGAACGAGATATTGTCTGCGGACAGGCCGAACGTACCCAGTTCATGCAGAAGATGATGGATTTCCGAGGAACGCAGAAGCGCCTTGGTCGGAATACAGCCCCAGTTCAGGCAAACACCACCAAAATGCGTGCTTTCCACGAGCGCCACGCTCATGCCGAGCTGGCTGGCCCGCAGAGCAGCCACATAGCCGCCGGGGCCGCCACCAACAACAATCAGATCGAAAGTCTCGGACATGGTTCAGACCACCAGAAAGTAAGGGTTCTGCACGATATCGCGCAGCGCATTCAGCCACTCGGCGCCTAGAGCACCATCAACCGCACGATGATCGACCGACAGCGTCGCCGTCATCACGGTCGCAATCGCAATCTCCGAACCACGGACCACGGCCCGCTTTTCGCCGGACGCAATTGCCAGAATTCCGGCCTGGGGCGGATTGATGATCGCAGCGAAGTCACGCACGCCGAACATCCCCATATTGGAAACGGAGAACGTCCCGCCCTGGAACTCCTCAGGCTTGAGCTTTCCGGCACGCGCGCGCTTGGCTAGATCCTTGGCTTCGACGCTGATGTCGCGCAGGGATTTGCGATCGGCATTGCGGATGATCGGAGTAATCAGCCCGTCCGGAATTGAGACGGCCATCGAGATGTCAACATTCTCGAAATGCAATGTCTCGGCATCCGTGAACTGAACGTTCACGCCCGGAACTTTCTTCAGTGCCAGCGCCACGGCTTTGATCATCATGTCATTGACCGAGATCTTGAAGCTGTTTTCCTGCGCCGTCGCATTCAGTTTCGAACGCAGGGCCAGCAGCGCATCCAGCTCGATATCCACCGAGACATAGAAATGCGGAACCTGCGTCTTGGATTCCGTTAGGCGACGCGCGATCACTTTCCGCATCGTCGAGTTCGGCACCCGACGGACCGTCTCTTCCGATGCGGTGATGACGGGCGTAGAAGCAGCTTTCGGAGCTGTCTTGGGCGCAGTTGGGCCTTTTTCAACGTCGCGCTTGAGAATGCGTCCGTTCGGACCACTTCCTGTCAGGGCGTCAAGGGCAATGCCTCGCTCACGCGCCATACGCTTGGCGAGCGGAGAGACGAAAATCCGCTCTCCTTTGTCCTCAGCCGGAGCAGCAGGCGTTGTTTTTGCGGTTGCCGTCTCAGCCTTGGGAGGCGCTGCGGCCTGCGCGGAAGAGACGTCAGGCAGGGCCTCGCCGTTTTCCACAAGAAGCGCGATCGGCGTGTTAACAGGTATCCCCTCGACGCCTTCCTGAATCAGGATGCGACCGAGGATGCCTTCGTCCACGGCTTCCACTTCCATGGTTGCCTTGTCGGTCTCGATTTCAGCAATCACGTCACCCGCAGCGACGGTATCGCCTTCGGCTTTGAGCCAGCGGGCCAGTTTGCCCTCGGTCATGGTCGGCGACAGCGCCGGCATCAGAATATCGGTAGCCATCGTTGTCAGTCCCGCAGCTGCTTGCGAACCGCATCCACAACCCATTCAGGTTTCGGAAGCGCCAGTTTTTCGAGATTGGCCGCATAGGGCATCGGCAGGTCAAGCCCGCAGACACGCGCTGGCGGAGCGTCGAGCCAGTCAAAAGCCTGCTCGACGGCCACGGTGCAGATTTCCGCCCCGATGCCCGCGACCGGCCAGCCTTCTTCGACGGAGACGATGCGGTTCGTCTTCTTCACACTGCGTACGATTGTCTCGGTATCCAGAGGACGGATCGAGCGCAGGTTGATGACTTCGGCCGAAATGCCTTCTTCTGCCAGAAGGGCTGCGGCTTCCAGCGCCACGCCGACCATGATGGAGAAGGCCACGAGCGTTACGTCCGTCCCTTCCCGTTCGATCTTCGCGCGACCGATCGGCAGGATGAAGTCTTCATCCACGGGGCACGGAAACTTCTGGCCGTAGAGGATCTCGTTTTCCAGAACGATGACCGGGTTCGGATCGCGAATGGCCGCCCGCAGCAGTCCTTTCGCATCCGCAGACGACCAGGGAGCGACCACTTTCAGGCCCGGAATATGGGCAAACCAGCTTGCGAAACACTGCGAGTGCTGTGCCCCCACGCGCGCCGCTGCACCATTCGGGCCACGGAACACGATGGGGCAGCCCATCTGACCGCCGGACATGTAGAGCGTCTTGGCAGCAGAATTAATAATATGATCAACGGCTTGAAGCGAGAAGTTCATGGTCATGAACTCGACGATCGGCTTCAGTCCCGTCAGCGCCGCACCCACGGCCATACCCGTGAAACCATGTTCCGTGATCGGCGTATCGATGACGCGCTTCTCGCCGAACTCATCCAGCAAGCCCTGACTGACCTTGTAGGCGCCCTGATATTGCGCCACTTCCTCGCCGATCAGGAACACGTCCTCATCACGATGAAGTTCGGCTGCCATCGCATCACGCAGGGCCTGACGGACGGTGATTTCGCTGGTCTCGCCCCAGTCCCGGTCATTCTCGGCTTGTGCGACTTCCGGTGCTTCCACGATCCCCGGATCAGCCGGTGTTTCAATCGCAACAGAAGCGCCAGCAGCCGGATCAGCAGAACGGGTCACGGTGTCCGCAGCCGAAGCGTCCTCGCCTTCTGCCAGAAGCACGGCGATCGGCGTGTTGACTGCAATGTTCTGCGTGCCTTCGGCAACCAGCGTCTTGCCAATCACGCCTTCGTCCACGGCTTCCACTTCCATGGTCGCCTTGTCGGTCTCGATCTCGGCAATCACGTCTCCGGCGGAAACGGTCTCACCTGCCGTCTTGACCCAGCGCGCAAGCGTCCCTTCGGTCATGGTCGGCGAGAGAGCCGGCATCAGAATCAGAGATGCCATGGATCAGGCCTCCACCAGAATGTCAGTCCAGAGTTCGGAATGATCCGGCTCGGGGCTCGTCTGCGCAAATTCGGCCGCGTCAGCGACAATGGCTTTCACGTCCGTCTCAATGTCCTTGAACACGCTCTCTTCGATCCCGCTGCGCAGCATCTCGGCCTTCAGCGTCTCGATCGGGTCGCGCGTCCGGCGCATTTCCTCGACTTCCGAACGCTGGCGATACTTCGCCGGGTCCGACATGGAGTGCCCACGATAGCGATAGGTTTCCATTTCCAGCAGGAACGGCCCCTTGCCCGCACGGCAGTATTCCACAGCTTCCTGCGCGGCTTCATGAACTGCGAAAATGTCCATGCCGTCGACCTTGCGGCTGGCAATGCCCCAGGGCTCGCCATTGCGCGACAGATCTTTGGAAGCCGAGGCGCGCTCAATGGACGTGCCCATGCCGTAGCGGTTGTTCTCGATCACATAGATGCAGGGCAGCTTGTGCAGGGCCGCGAGATTGAAGCTCTCATAGACCTGGCCCTGTGCCGATGCGCCTTCGCCGAAATACACGATCGAGACTTCATCCGTACCGCGATACTTGTTCGCGAACGCCAGACCCGTACCCAGTGCGACCTGCGCGCCGACGATACCATGACCACCGTAGAACTCCTTTTCACGGGAGAACATGTGCATGGAGCCGCCCTTACCGCGGGAATACCCGCCGGAACGGCCCGTCAACTCCGCCATGACACCGCGCGGCGTCATACCTGCCACGAGCATCTGTCCGTGGTCACGATAGGACGTGATGGACTTGTCGCCCTGCTTCATGTTGAGGCCGATCCCGACCACAACGGCTTCCTGCCCGATATAAAGATGGCAGAAGCCGCCGATCAGACCCATGCCGTAAAGCTGTCCGGCTTTTTCCTCGAAGCGCCGGACAAGAAGCATGTCCCTGTAAGCGCGCTTCATGGTCTCCGGCGAAAGGGCCGGACCGTTGCTCCGGCCTGAAGCGGACGGTGTCTCGTCCATGACGGTCTCCTGATGGAAATGCATAAAATCCCGCATGCTCTTAGCGGCAGAAGCCACCAAAAGCCAGACCACGTTCCGCTTGCGCGAAACGCCTCGATCTGGGGGATATGCCGTGAAAAAACGGCCCTGACCGCCCCGAAAGGCGGCCGGAGTTTAAATAAAACCGAGAAGTCGACGTGCCGCCACGCCCGGATCGGGCTCACGCAGCAGGCTCTCACCGACCAGCACGGCGCTCGCACCAACTGCGCCAACCTTCATCATGTCATCCTGCGTCCGGATGCCACTTTCAGAGACGACCAGACGATCCGGCGGCACCATCGGCGCCAGATCGATCGTCGTCTGGATATCGGTTTTCAGAGTGCGCAGGTTACGGTTGTTGATCCCGATCAGGAATGTATCGAGTGCCAGCGCCCGGTTCAGTTCGGCTTCATCATGGACTTCCAGCAGGACATCCATATCTAGTCCACGTGCAATCGCGATCAGTTCGGCGGCCTGCGTTTCCGTAAGCACTGCCATGATCAGCAGAATGCAGTCGGCCCCGATCAGACGGCTTTCATGGACCTGCCAAGGGTCAAGGATAAAGTCCTTGCGCAAAATCGGCAGACTGCAGGCTTCGCGAACAACGCGGATATCTTCCGTGCTGCCATGAAAGCACGAGCCTTCCGTCAGAACGGACAAGCAGGTGGCGCCAGCGGCCTGATAGTCCTGCGCAATTTTCACCGGATCATAGTCCGGACGCAGGATTCCCGCGGAGGGAGATGCTTTCTTAATTTCGGCAATCAGTCCGACCTGACGGTCTGCCGTCAGATGCTGAAGCGCTTGCCCGAACCCCCGTGTGGGAGTGGTGACTTCCCGCGCCCGCGCCGTGATGTCCTTGAGAGACATGATCTGCGAGCGCTGTTCGATGTCCACCCGCGTACGCGCGCAGATGCGTGCCAGAACATCACTCCGGTCGGCAGCGGTTTCCGCTTCCGGATTTTTGATGGGAGGGGTCGTCGTTTCCGGAACTTCCGGGTCCGGAAACTGTTCTGTTCCCTCGGGCGAATATGTCATCGCCGGTCGATGGTGCATGAATGTCATGATCGTCCTGCGTCTGTGGAAGCAATGGAATGGGTCGGGGAATGAGCTGACAGACGCGCCCGCTCAAGCGCGGCGCGGGCGAGCCCACGGTCGATAGACTCTGCCGCCAGACCTACATTGCGACGGAAAGCCGGAACGTCAATCGTCCCGCCCTTCACGATATCGCCGCGTCCTGCCACATGCAGGGCCGCGGCGGCGTTGAGAAGAACCGTATCACGGTAAGCGCCACCGGCGCCTTCCAGCAAGGAAAGCAGCGCAGCCGC
Organism: Gluconobacter sp. Dm-73; assembly: GCF_018256215.1. NCBI lineage: Bacteria > Pseudomonadati > Pseudomonadota > Alphaproteobacteria > Acetobacterales > Acetobacteraceae > Gluconobacter > Gluconobacter sp. Dm-73. The sequence continues at coordinate 76,606 of NZ_JAERLW010000007.1, forward strand.
GTTGGTCTGCGCATCGCCGCCCCGGATGGCGGAGATCGGAGCAGCTTTTAGACCCGTCATATCCGGTTCGATCTCAAACGAAAAAAGAGCGTCTTTCTCCCATGCTGAGACCTGAGAGGGGCCAGCGAGGGTCAGTTCGTCACTGCCACCTTCCGGGGTCGCGCCATGCACAACCCAGACAGACAGGCTCCCCAATGCGCCAAGGGCTTTTGCAACCGGCTCGCACCAGCGTCCATCAAACATGCCGATCAACTGGTGGCGCACCTGAGCGGGATTGCAGAGTGGCCCGAGCAGATTGAACAATGTCCGAAAACCCAGCGCCTTGCGCACTGGTGCCGCATGACGCATCGCAGGATGGTGCTGGGGGGCTGCCAGAAAGACCAGACCGTCTTCGCGCAGGCGCCTGCCTTGCAGGGCCAGATCATCGGTTGGTGGAATGCCCAGAACTTCCAGAACATCCGTTGCGCCGGTGGCTGACGAGAGCGCGCGGTTGCCATGTTTGGCGACGGGAACGCCCAGACCGGCCAGCACGAAGGCCACAGCCGTCGAGACGTTCAGCGTCTTCAGGCCATCCCCGCCGGTTCCGCAAACATCAATCGCCCCAGCCGGAACATCCGGCAGGAGGGTCATGTGATGCCGGACAGCTTTCACGGCACCCGTCAGTTCGCCCAGAGTCTCTCCACGGAGTTTCAGCGCCGTCAGAAAAGCCGAGAGATGAACCGGATCAACCGTTCCTGCCATGATGGCGTGGAAAGCAGTCTCTGCCTCCTGATTGCTGAGAACCTGTCCCGAAGCTGCTTTGTGTAGAAGTTCTGTAAAATCAACCTCCACTGTCAGGCAGCCTGCGAGGTCACGACCGGAATCCCGGCAATTGTCAGGAAATTGGCCAGCAGTTCGCGTCCGGCGACGGAAGCGATGCTCTCAGGATGGAACTGAACGCCATGTATGGGATAGTCGCGATGGCGCACCCCCATGATGACCCCGTCTTCCGTCCGCGCATTGACGACCAGAGTCTCGGGAATGCTGTCGGGCCGAAGCGTCAGGCTGTGATAACGGACAACATCTACGGGATCAGGCAGTCCGGCAAAAACCCCCGTTCCGTCATGATGCACGGCGCTGATCTTGCCGTGCATCGGCACGGGCGCCCGCACGACTTCTGCACCGAAGACCTGCCCGATGGCCTGATGGCCGAGGCAGACACCGAAAACCGGCACTCGTCCTGCGGCCGCGCGGATCAGATCACAGCAGATCCCCGCTTCCGCAGGGGCACCGGGACCGGGCGAGATTACGATGGCAGCCGGATTGAGCGCCAGAGCCTCGTCAACGCTCAGCGCATCGTTGCGACGCACGTCACATGCTGCTCCAAGCGCGCCCAGATGATGGACGATGTTGAACGTGAAGCTGTCGTAATTGTCGATGAGAAGGATCATGGCAACAGAATGACCTTCACGTCTCTTTTCGTCAAACAACACATCGTGAGCTGTCCTCCGTCAGGCTTTGGCCGCGGTCGCAACCGCGATTTCAGCAGCGCGGAAAAGGGCTCGGGCCTTGGCCTGAGTTTCGCGGAACTCAGCATTCGGATCACTGTCCGCAACGACGCCGCATCCGGCCTGCACATACATGTTGCCGTCCTTGAGAACGGCCATGCGCAGCCCGATGCAGGTGTCCATCTCGCCGTCCGCGCCGAAATATCCGACGCAGCCGGAATATGGCCCGCGTCGTGTCGGCTCCAGTTCGTCGATGATCTCCATGGCGCGGATCTTGGGGGCGCCTGTCAGGGTTCCTGCGGGGAACGCAGCCACAAGCGCATCCATCGCCGTGCTGCCATTCTTGATCTGGCCCGTGACGGTCGAGGAAATATGCATCACATGGCTGTAGCGCTCGACGACGAACTGCTCCGGCACCGCGACAGTCCCGAGCTTCGAGACGCGGCCTACGTCATTGCGTCCCAGATCGATCAGCATCAGATGCTCGGCCAGTTCCTTGCGGTCTGCCAGAAGCTCTTTTTCCAGAGCCAGATCCTCATCGCGGTCTGCACCGCGCGGACGGGTGCCCGCCAGCGGCCGCACCGTGACTTCGCCGTCCCGCAGTCGTACTAGAATTTCCGGCGAGGAACCCACGAGAGCGTAGTCCTCAAGCTCCATCACGAACAGGAACGGCGCCGGATTGACCCGCCGCAGGCTGCGATAGAGCGAAAGAGGTGAAAGTGGGAATGGTGTCGTGAAGCGCTGGCTCGGCACGATCTGGAAGGCATCGCCCGCCGCAATATAGTCCTGCGCCTTGCGGACATGGTCTTCGAACTGCTGCTGCGTCATGTTGGAGACCGGAGCTTCCAGTTCCGTACCGGCAGGCAGTGTCTCGCGCGCATCTCCTAACGGAGCGGCCAGAGCAGCCCGCGCCTTGTCCAGAAGTGCGTGAGCTTCCGCATCCGTCGTGTCTCCACGGACTGGCACGGCCAGCGTCAGTTCGTCTCGCACGGAATCAAAGACTGCGAACAGGCGCGGACGGATCATGATCCCTTCCGGCAGCCCCAGATCGTTGACCGGAGCATTCGGCAGACGCTCCATCTGACGCACCATGTCGTAGCCCAGCACGCCGAACACGCCACCGATCATGGGAGGCATTCCGCTCGGAAGATCCATCTGGCTTTCGTCCACGATGGCCTTGAGTGTCTCGAGCGGTATTCCGTCGATGGGTTTGCCGTCGAGCGTGACCTTCCCGTCCCGGGACTTCCAGACCAGATCCGGCAGTAGAGCTATGACGGAATAACGCCCGCGTGCAGCACCACCTTCGACGCTCTCAAACAGAAGCCGATACGGATCATCCGACAGGTTCGACAGCCTGAGAAACGCCGAAACGGGCGTCAGGAGATCGGCGGCCTCGATGCTGTAGACGATGCCCATCAGTGTGCCCCGTTCTCTGCTGCAGGTGCGCTGGCCGGAGCCGCGGCCGCTACGACCTGATTGTAGAGCGCCATATTGATATGCGAGGGCGGAAAAGCCTTTTCCATCGCAGCACTCAGGACCATCGGAATATCGGACTGCATGGACTGACGATAATCGTCCACAAGACGGGTGCCGAGGGATTTCAGGTCTTCTGCCGAAGCAGGGCGATCGGCCGTCACGTTAACGAGCCAGAACGCATCCGGCGTTTCAAACATCCCGGTCGTACCCGGCTTGAGATCAAAGATCCCGCGCAGGATGTTTTGAGGCAGGCTTTGATCGGGATGAACACGCGAGACGCTCATGTCCTGACGCAGGGCCGAAGCTTCCGGCTGTCCGTCCATGGCCTTACGAAGCGTGCCGGACTTTGCGGTACCGAACAGGGCTGTTGCGCGCAGATTGGCGGCGCGGCGCTTCTGTTCTGCCGTCCACGCCTGAACGACTTGATCGCGCACGCTGTCGAATGGCTTGAGGGTTCCGGGGTGGACCTCGTCAACCAGCACCGAAAAGAAGGTGCCATTCGGGCCGTTGACCACTGTCGGCTGGGCACCTTTGGACTGCGTGAAGACCTGATGAACGATGGCCTGACGCAGAGCCTCATCGCCCGGAATGGGCGCGGGCAGACCGTCCTGCGTCATGCCATTGGAGTCCAGCGTTCCCGCAGCCGGAACCGCGCCGAGATCGCCCGGGATCTGTTCCAGCGTCGAAGAACCGGCAACCGCGTCCTGAAACTGCTTCTGGCGTGCCTGAAGAGCCTCGGCAGATTCCTGCGTCTGGACCTGCTTTTTCAGATCGCCTTTTGCCTGCTCGAATGTTGTTTTGTGAGGCGCCACGACGGCCGTGATGTTGAAAACGACCCATCCCATTCCGGTCTTTTCCGGGCCGGAAATGCGGTCAGGCTGTGCAGCGAAAGCGGCCTTGGCGAGTTCGGGGTTGGGAATATCGCTCTGCCGAACCGATGGCAGGGCCACGGCAGCGGCTTCGGGAAACTTCTTCTGGATATCGTCCCAGGAAAGTCCGCCTTTCCATGCGGTCGCTGCCGCAGCGGCTTTCGCCTGATCCGTAAAAGTCAGAACCTGAAGCGTCCGGGTCTCGGGCATGTCATAGGTGCGCGCCTGAAAATCGTAGAGACGATGAAGAACATCGTCCGGAACCTCGATTGTCTTGGCAACGCTGTCCGCCGTCATGACGACCATCTTGGCATGACGATATTCTGTCGTGCGGAACATCTGTGGGTGGTTGTCATAAAAGCGGTGAAGCTGTTCGTCTGTGGGAGGCGCAGTCACAGTGCCGCTCGCAAACGGAATTTCCACCATATCGAAAACGCGCTGGTTCGCATCGAAAGACAGCATGCGCCCCGTCAATGACGGGGGCGCGACTACGGCCTGACCGATCCCCTGCAACAGACCACGGGACGCAATATCCTCGCGAACGACCTGAATCAGTTTGCCTTCAGTCAGACCCATCCGGGTCAGACGGTCGTTAAAGATGCTTCGGTCAAACTTTCCGGCCGCGTCATGGAAAGCGGGGATCGCGAAAATATCCTGCCGAACCAGATCGTCGGGCACCATCATGCCTGCGCGCTCGGCCGCAAGCTGGATCTCGTTCTGCATCACGAGATTTTGAAGCGTCTGTCGGGCGATCTGCTCCACTTCGCTCTTGGGTAGCTTGGAGGGATCGGCAAGTCCGATCTGCTTGGCGACGGCGGGAAGCTGGGCTGAAAGTGCTCGGCTGAAATCGTCCGGAGTGATGCTGCGATCATAGATGCGCACGATTTCGTTGGACCCTGTCGCGCCCAGATTGGAGTAAACATCTCCCACGCCCCAGCCGATAAAGGCCAGAAAGATCAGAAGAGCGGCGGCACGGCCAATCCAGGAGTCAACAAACAGGTGGCGGAGCGAGATAATCATGGGGTCAGGGCAGATCCGGATGACGGGATGGTGCGGACACGGTAGGACCGCTAAACTTGCCGCACCATAATGTCGTGAGAACGGCTTGACCAGAAGCAGACCGGAACGGAAAGCATGCTTTTAGCCCCCGTCCGGTCCTTAAGCCCCGATTGAGCGGTTATCCCGCTACTATCGCCACGAAGGAGGAAGAGTGATCCCATCCCCAAGACTTGTCGTTGGTAACTGGAAGATGCACGGGCTGCGTGAGCAGTCCACCCGTCTGGCCCGTGCCGTCGCCGAGGGCGCAGAGGCCCTTCCTGATGATGTGCGGCTCGTCCTTTGCCCGCCCTTCACCCAGCTTGCGAGCGTTCACGGCATCATCAATGCCGCAGGCCCAAATACGCTACTGCACCTTGGCGCGCAGGACTGCCATACGACTTCGTCCGGTCCACATACCGGCGATATCTCGGCGGATATGCTGTCCGATCTGGGGGTACAGTATGTCATCCTCGGTCATTCCGAGCGTCGTCAGGCCCATGGCGAAACCGATGCGCTGATCCGCCGGAAGGTCGAGGCGGCCGAGGCTGCCGGGCTTATTCCCATCGTCTGTATCGGCGAGACGATGGAGGAGCGCCTCGAAGGGCGGACGACCACCGTTCTGGCAACGCAGGTCGAAGGGTCGCTGACGGACAATTTCAATGGTGTACTGGCCTATGAACCCGTCTGGGCCATCGGCAGTGGCTCCGTTCCGCCGATTGAGGAGCTTGAACGGACCCTCTCTTTGCTTCACGGACTGTTGCAGTCGCGTCTCAAGATGGATGACATTCGTGTCCCGATCCTGTATGGCGGCTCCGTAACACCGGCTCAGGCGCCGACCATTTTTTCCATCGGGTCGCTCGGAGGGGTGCTGGTGGGCAGTGCCAGTCTGGAAGCGAAGAGCTTTCTGCGCATTGCCGAATCAGCCTCTCTCCGCCTGTCTGCCCAACCATTGTCCGGACCCTATCGTTCATGACCACTCTTCTGCTTGCTCTCAACCTGCTGGTCACACTGGCGCTGATCGGGGTGATCCTCATCCAGCGCAGCGAAGGCGGCGGCCTCGGTATCGGCAGTGGCCAGGGGATGGGCTCGTTCATGAGTGGCCGCGGAACGGCAACGCTGCTCACGCGGGCCACGTCCGTCCTCGCCGGAATTTTCATGCTGTTGTGCCTGGTGCTGGCCGTCATGAACCGTGGTGCCTCCTCCGGCGTTGGCTCCCGCGACATTCTGGCCCAGCCACCCGCTGCTCAGACGACACCCGCGACCACAACCCCGGCAGCTCCCGCCGCTCCGGCGTCCACGCCTGCTCACTAATCGGGCCTGAAGATCCCCGTTCAGATTTTTTAACGGGGATCTTTCACACAGACGCGTCTCTTCGCTTCCCCTGCCCCATGTCGGCAGTGTATGAAGACCGCCCATGACGCGTTTCGTATTCATCACCGGCGGTGTGGTATCTTCTCTCGGCAAGGGCATCGCTTCTGCGGCCCTCGCTGCTCTCCTCCAGGCGCGCGGATACAAGGTCCGCATGCGCAAACTGGACCCCTATCTCAACGTGGATCCGGGCACCATGAGCCCGTACCAGCACGGCGAGGTGTTCATTACCGATGACGGGGCGGAAACCGACCTCGATCTCGGTCATTATGAACGCTTTACGGGCGTTCATGCCTCTCGGGCTGACAATACCACGACGGGCCGGATCTATTCGGATGTGATTGCGCGCGAACGTCGCGGCGACTATCTGGGCGGGACCGTGCAGGTCATTCCGCATATCACGGACGCGATCAAGGACGTGGTGGTCACGGGCACGGACGATTACGATTTCGTGCTGGTGGAGATCGGCGGCACGGTCGGCGATATCGAGAGTCTGCCCTTCCTTGAAGCCATCCGTCAGCTCCGCAATGATCTGGGCCACGCCCAGACCATGTGTGTGCATCTGACGCTTCTGCCCTACATTCCGGCAGCGGGCGAACTCAAGACCAAGCCGACGCAGCATTCCGTCAAGGAACTGCAGAATGTCGGTATCCAGCCGCAGATGCTCCTGTGCCGCTCGGACCGTCCCATTCCGGACAACGAGCGTCGCAAGATCGCCAATTTCTGTAACGTCCGCCCGGAAGCCGTCATTGCGGCGCTGGATGTGGACACGATCTATGCTTGCCCCATTTCCTACCACAATGAAGGAATGGATCAGGAAGTCCTGCGCTATTTCGGCCTGCCCTATGACAGCAAGCCCGACCTCTCGCGTTGGGAAAAGATCGTCCATGCGATTCGCGAACCCGAAGCCGAAGTCCGTGTGGCTGTTGTCGGTAAGTACACAGCTCTGCTCGATAGCTATAAATCGCTCGCTGAAGCCTTGCTGCATGGTGGCATCGCCAATCATGTGAAGGTCAATCTGGACTGGATCGAATCGGAAGAGTTCGAAAAGAACGGCAATATCGCCGAGCGCCTGAAGGATGCAGACGCGATCCTCGTTCCCGGCGGCTTTGGTGAACGCGGTGCCGAGGGCAAAATTCAGGCTGTCCGTTATGCCCGCGAGAACAACATTCCGTTCCTCGGGATCTGCTTTGGCATGCAAATGGCTGTGGTCGAGTGCGCGCGCTCACTTGCGGGGCTCCCCAAAGCATCCTCCACCGAGTTCGGCCCGACGGACGAGCCTGTGGTCGGTCTGATGACGGAATGGGCGCGTGGGGGCGAGCTGCTCCGTCGTCGTGAGGGTGGCGATCTGGGCGGCACGATGCGTCTTGGCGCCTATCCGGCAAAGCTGGTTCCGGGTTCCCGCGTGGCCGAGATTTATGGCCGTACGGAAATCCGTGAGCGCCATCGTCATCGCTGGGAAGTCAACGCGCATTACAAGGGTCGTCTGGAAAAGACAGGTCTGCGGTTCTCTGGCCTTTCCCCCGACGGCGTGCTGCCGGAAGTGGTCGAATACCCGGATCACGCATGGTTCGTGGCCGTGCAGTACCATCCGGAACTGCTGTCCAAACCCTTCGACCCGCATCCCCTGTTCGCGGGCTTTATTGGTGCCGCCGTCAAGGAGGCTCACAGCAAGTGAGCTTCCGAATTGGAGACCTCACGGTCGGTCAGGATCAGCCTTTCACGTTGATCGCTGGCCCCTGCCAGATCGAATCCCGCGAGCATGCAACGGAGATGGCCGATGCCATCTCCGCCATCTGCCGCGAACTCGGAATCGGGCTAATCTATAAAAGCAGCTTCGACAAGGCCAATCGGAGTTCGGTCAACGCTGCGCGTGGTGTGGGCATGGATGCCGGTCTGGAGATCCTTGCCAGCATCCGTGAACGATTCGGCGTTCCCGCCCTGACGGATGTGCATACTGCCGAGCAGTGCGCACCCGCCGCTCAAGCCGTGGATGTCCTGCAGATCCCGGCATTCCTGTGCCGCCAGACGGACCTGTTGTTGGCGGCGGGCGAAACCGGTCGTGCCATCAACATCAAGAAGGGCCAGTTCCTCGCACCGTGGGACATGGCCAACGTCGCTGCCAAGATTGCCTCGACCGGCAATAAGCGCATCATGCTATGCGATCGTGGAACGAGCTTCGGCTACAACACGCTTGTCAGCGATATGCGCGGTCTGCCGATCATGGCGCAGACGGGCTATCCTGTCGTGTTCGATGCGACGCATTCCGTGCAGCAGCCGGGTGGCCTTGGGGCATCAACGGGGGGGCAGCGTGAATTCGTGGAACCCCTCGCCCGTGCGGCGCTCTCGATCGGTGTGGCGGCTGTTTTCATTGAAACGCATCAGGACCCGGACCATGCTCCAAGCGATGGTCCGACCATGGTGCCGCTTCATGAAATGCGTAGCCTTCTGACGCGCCTGAAAGCCTTTGACGCTCTGGCGAAATCCTTTCCGGCCTAACTCCCGGACGGAGCCAGAGCAGCCAGAAACAGGCTCAGTACCGCGATAGTCGTCAGTCCGGCTCTCAGTGGCAGATAGCCTGGGGGAAGCGCACCCTTTCTCCAGGCTTCCCGTTCCACTAGGAACGTCCCGACAAAACCGATGATTTCCAGCCCGAACCCGGCCCGGACATGACCGAGAACGCCGATGCAGAGGGCTAGCCATGCCCAGAGCGCAGGGCAGACACCCAGCACGAGGCGCTGCCGGTCCTGCTGTGAGGTGCCACCGACCGTAATGATGTCCGGTCGCTCCATGGCCAGCCCCCAGTGTACGGCCCCCAGAAATGACAGGATGCAGGCACCATACGCCAGCAGAATGATCTTCAGATGCGGCAGCGGCGTAAACAGTCCAGCAAGGAAGATCCACCCTCCAAGCGTCATGAAAGGGATCAGTCCGGCAATGCCAAGCACGAAAATGGGAAAAGGAAGGCGCATGTCGTCGTTGACCTCACGGCGTGATTTTGAGACTTGAAATAGCTGTTCCATTCAGAACGGTCACGAGCCAACCCGGTTCACGCATCCCAGGAGAGCTTCCATTGAGCGCCATCGTTGATATCATCGCCCGCGAAATCCTGGACAGCCGCGGCAATCCCACTGTCGAGGTCGAAGTCGAGCTGTCCTCCGGTGCCCGCGGCCGTGCAGCCGTCCCGTCTGGTGCTTCCACAGGCGCACATGAAGCCGTGGAACTGCGTGATGGTGACAAGTCCCGCTATGGCGGCAAAGGCGTCCTGAAGGCCTGTAGTCACGTCGAAAACGACATTCTTGAAGTGCTTCAGGGGGCCGAATCCGAAGATCAGATCGCCATCGACAATGCGATGATCGATCTGGACGGAACGTCCAACAAGTCCCGTCTGGGTGCCAATGCCATTCTCGGCGTCTCGCTTGCTGTTGCCAAGGCGACCGCCGAGGAACTGGAACTGCCGCTGTACCGCTATGTCGGTGGCGCCTATTCCCACCTTCTTCCCGTGCCGATGATGAACATCGTCAATGGTGGAGAGCATGCCGATAATCCGATCGACATTCAGGAATTCATGATCCAGCCGGTCGGCGCGCCGACGATTGCGGATGCCATCCGTATGGGCTCCGAAATCTTCGCACGCCTGAAGAAAGGTCTGTCTGAAGCCGGTCACAACACCAATGTCGGCGATGAAGGTGGCTTCGCGCCGAATCTGAAGTCTGCGGATGAAGCTCTTGGTTTCATTGCAAAATCTGTTGAAGCCGCCGGCTATCGACTGGGTGAAGACGTGACCTTCGCTCTCGACTGTGCCGCGACCGAGTTCTATGCGGATGGACGCTACAATCTGAAGGGCGAAGGTAAGGAATTTGATGCCTCGGGCATGATTTCCTACCTTGAAGATCTGGCCAACCGCTATCCGATCGTCTCCATCGAAGACGGTCTGGCGGAAGATGACTGGGAAGGCTGGGCCGAACTGACGACCCGTCTGGGCAAGAAGCTCCAGCTGGTTGGAGACGATCTGTTCGTCACCAACCCCGAGCGTCTGCGTCGTGGCATCAAGGCCGGAACCGGTAACGCACTGCTTGTGAAGGTCAACCAGATTGGCACGCTGACCGAGACTCTGGAAGCTGTGGAAACCGCCCACAAGGCTGGCTATGCCTGCGTCATGAGCCATCGTTCGGGCGAGACGGAAGACTCCGTCATCGCCGATCTCGCGGTTGCTACGAACTGCGGCCAGATCAAGACAGGCTCCCTCTCCCGCTCTGACCGTACGGCCAAGTACAACCAGCTTATTCGTATCGAGCAGCAGCTCGGCAGTGCAGCCCGTTATGCCGGTCGCAACATTCTCAGAAACTCCTGAGACTGAGCCAGGCCTCATTCCTCCCCGGAATGAGGCCTTTTTTGTGCCTGAATATGATTGATGTCCGTATCATTCATTGTCTGGTCACAAATGACTGATATAGACTGATACAGTCTCTCAGAACGGAGTTTTCACGACGTGACACTGATCCGACTTATCAAGCGTGGTGTCCGCGCCGTAGCTCCTCCGGCTTTTTTCCTGTCGCTTACCGCCTATTTCGGCTGGAACGCTCTGCATGGGGCGCACGGGATTCACGCCTATCAAGAGCAAACCCAGCTTCAAAAGGATGCGCTTCAGGCCCGGCAGGACGCTGATGACGAGCAGAATGTCTGGCGCCGCCGTGTCGTTGCTCTCAAGGAAAAAGCGCTGGACGCTGACATGCTGGATGAGCGTGCCCGTGCCACGATGAACCTGACACGCAGTGGCGATCTGGTTGTTCCCTACGGACCGCATGACAAGCTGTTCTAAGCAATAGTTAAAACGAACAGCTCTCAGAGCATAAAAAAAGCGGCCCGAAGGCCGCTTTTTTTATAAAGACTGTTGGAGCAGCCTTACTTGATCTTGGCTTCGCGGAACACGACGTGCTTGCGTGCGACCGGATCGTACTTGCGCACTTCCATCTTTCCCGTAGCGGAACGGGCATTCTTCTTCGTGACGTAGAAGTAGCCGGTTTCAGCTGACGAAACGAGCCGGATCTGAATAACGTTGCTCTTTCCCATGATACCCTCGGGCTTTCGCCATAACTTATGCCGCTCGAAGGTGTCGATGCAGCATGTTGATCTCTAGATTTGGTGCACCATGCTGATTTGTGGCCCGCAGGTCAAGACCTTTGCGCACGATTTAGCGGTTTTCCTGTGGTTTCAAAGAGTTTGAGGAGCAAAAATTCTTCTGGATATCTCTGGCCGGGCGTCTCTTTGCTTGAAGGGCAACAGGTGGGAACCTATAAGGAACAAATGCAGGATGCCCGTCATTCTGTGTCCTGTCCTGTTCTGACCTGCCTCCGCCGAGGCGCATGGGAGCGCCTGTATGCTGACCCGTAAGCAGCACCAGCTTTTGCTGTATATCGACGACCATCTCCGCCGCACGGGATATTCGCCCTCTTTCGATGAGATGAAAGATGCCCTCGAACTACGTTCCAAATCGGGCATTCATCGTCTGATTTCCGCTTTGGAAGAACGTGGCTTTCTTCGTCGTCACCATCATCGCGCACGAGCGCTCGAAGTGCTGCGTCTGCCGCATATGGGTACGGAAGCTCCTATAGCCGTCCCCGCCCCGGAAACCGGTTTTGTCCCGGCTGTCCTGACCCAAGGTGAGACGGGCCTTGATGGAGCCTTCTCCGAAGCCAGTGTCGCCAATGATCGTCAGACCGTCAGCATTCCTCTTTATGGACGTATCGCAGCGGGTCTGCCGATTGAAGCTATGCAGGACGACAGCGACAGGATCGAAGTCCCCATTTCGCTTCTGGGCACCGGAGAACATTACGCCCTCACGGTGGCTGGCGATTCGATGATCGAGGCTGGAATTCTGGATGGAGACATCGCCATTATCCGGCGACGTGAGACGGCCGAAAATGGACAGATTATCGTTGCCCTCATTGACGGACAGGAAGTGACGCTCAAGAAGCTGCGCCGTCGTGGATCAATGATCGCACTGGAAGCTGCGAACCGGGATTACGAAACGCGCATCTTCCCAGCAGAACGTGTGAACATTCAGGGACGGCTGATCGCCCTTTTCCGTCAGTATTAAAGACGGACGCCTGAATGGTAAAATGCTGACGGCTCTGGTCCGTCAGCAGACCCTCATTGTGTGGGTGGTAAGGTTGTTCCGTGAATGACCTTCACACTTCCGTCCGGGCCGATAACTGTGCTGGTGCCATCTCCGTTAGGAATGATGATGGCCTTGCTGGGGCTTTTGTTCAGAAAGCGGGCCGCACTGTCGGGAACTGATGAAGGAAGTGTCGGAATAAGGTGGGTATGGTCTCGGGACACACCTTGATGCGTATCGGCACCCTCACCGACTGACAGGCTCTGGCCCTGCATGAGTTGCGCGCCGGAGGCTCCAAGAGCGCCCTTGCCGGCGATTCCGCCCATGAAGTTTTCGTCAAGTGCAGCACCGCCAAAGTAGGTCGCCGGATCGCCGAGAGCGTGGCTGAACGTACTGTTGGGGTTCTCGACATCCTTGAGTGTCGGGAGCGGTTGTGGGGCTCCGGGCCAGATATTTCCGCTTTCAGGAAGAATTGGAGTTTCGGAGTATTTCTCACCGCGGGCGCGATGAATATTCTCGCTGTCACCATGAGGGCCGTTCGGATTATCGAGCGCCGTCCAGACCATCGTGTCGCGGATATACTTGCCCATGCCTGAACAGCCGCTCAGAGCGAGAGGTAGTGCCAGCAGAGCGGTCTTCCGCATTTCTTACTCCCACGAGGTCAATCCATGACCTTTAGCGGTCCTTGTAACGGAGCGCCAGATGAAGACAGTCGAAGAACGCTACAATTCTTTCGCCTTATGACCTCAGAAGCCGATTTTGGAGGATTTACGGGATTGCCCCGCCATGATGCGGGCTAACCCTGCGGTCAGATATCCCCATCCGCTGATGACGGTCGGAATGACCGAGAACCAAAGGAGGATTCCGCCAATCAGCGTTGCGGGCAGAAACGAAAGCCCCAGCATTCCTGCGGCTCCATCCCCACCGATCAGAAAACCGATCGCCACCATCTGGATGCCGGTCTTCCATTTCGCCAGCCGGGTCGATGGCAGTGTTTCGCGTTGGGATGCCATATATTCCCGCAGGCCGCTGACCAGAATTTCCCGGATCATGATGATGATCGCTGCATAGAGCGAGTAGACAGGCAGTTGCGTCAGTCCTGCCAGAGCCAGCAGAAGTGATCCGACCAGAAGCTTGTCCGCGATTGGGTCCATCATCCGACCCAGCTCGGACAACTGTTGCCAGCGACGGGCCAGTGCGCCGTCCAGATAGTCTGTGATGCATGCGGCCGTATAGACCACGCAGGCGATCACATTCGCGGTCGGTGAATGCACGGAGAGCAGCGCGACCAGTACGGGAATGGACGCGATACGCAGCAGTGTCAGAATGTTTGGCAGATCTGTCAGCATCGCGATCAGTCTAGAACAGTTTCCCTTATACCGGTATGCGCCAATGTGTCCGCGAAAGATGTATTTTTCGTGTAAATCGTCGAACGGGTTTCAGGGGGCGCGATGATTGACTGAGGCTTTCTGGACCCATTCGGGATGGAAATGCCCATATATGGCAGTTGCCGTGCTCGAACTGATGCCGGGCGCGCTTTCCAGCTCCTCAAGACTCGCCTGTCTGACCGATTTCGCCGAGCCGAAGTGATTGAGAAGAGCCTTTTTCCGCGCGGCGCCGATTCCCGGCACATTATCCAGTTCGGAGCTGCGTAAGCCTTTCGAGCGTCCTGCCCGGTGGGTGGTGATCGCGAATCTATGCGCCTCGTCACGCAGTCTTTGCAGATAATAGAGAACCGGGTCTCTTGGAGGGAGCTGGAAGGGCGGTTTTGTCTCAGTGAAAAACCACTCCCGTCCGGCATCCCGATCCGGCCCTTTGGCGATGGCCACGATCGGAATTCCGGTAACGCCAATATCGGCCAATACCTTCCGCACGGCATTGAACTGTCCAAGGCCGCCGTCGATGAGAAGCAGATCCGGCCAGTCCTCCGGCCGCTCTCCGTTTTCCGGTCGTTTCCCGAACCGGCGTTCCATGACTTCACGCATCATGCCGAAATCATCTCCCGGCGCGACCGGACCTTTGATCCCGTATTTGCGGTAAGCGCGTTTGTTGAAGCCTTCAGGGCCACCGACAACCATCACGCCATAAGGCGCCTGTCCCATGATGTGGGAGTTGTCATAGGTTTCGATGCGCTGTGGCGTTTCCGGAAGACCGAAGACCTCCGCTACCCCTTCGAGAAGTTTGCGCTGTCCGGTATTCTCGGCCAGCTTGCGCTCCAGCGCCTCCCTCGCGTTTAGAGCCGCGTGTTCGACGACGTCTTTTTTCTCCCCCCGTTGTGGCCTGAGGATTTCGACCTTCTGTCCGCGCCGGATGCTGAGGGCTTCTTCGACCAGATTCAGTTCGGGAATCTCGCAGTTCACCAGAATTGTGGGCGGGGGCGGTTTGTTGTCGTAGAACTGAATCATGAACGCCGACAGCACGTCTGCTGCGGTCTCTTCCTCTGCATGAGCCGGATAGAATGCCCGGTTGCCGTTATTGCGGCTGCCCCGGATGAAGAACACCTGAATGCAGCTCTGACCGGCTTCCTGCCAGATCGTCATGATATCGGCATCATTGATCGATGCCGGATTGACGGTGCTGGAGCCCTGAATGCTGGCGAAGCCGCGGATCCTGTCCCGGATCGACGCGGCCCGCTCGTAATCCATATCCTGCGAGGCCTGCTCCATCTCGGCAGCCAGGCGCTGTTGCAGGTCCGTGCTGTGTCCGGAAAGGAACTGCCGGGCCTCGTCAACCAGTTTTGCGTAGTCAGGCCCGGAAATACGATCCACACAGGGCGCCGAACAGCGTTTGATCTGGTACAGCAGGCAGGGCCGCGTCCTGCTGTTCAGCACGGCATCCGAACAGGAGCGGAGCAGAAAGCTGCGCTGCACCAGATTGAGCGTCTGGTTGACGGCCCAGGCATTGGCAAACGGCCCCCAGTAGGTCGCGCCCTTTACGGGTTTGCCGCGCTGTTTGGTGATTTGTGGAAACTCGTGGCTTTCAGTCAGCATCAGCCACGGATAGCTCTTGTCGTCACGCAGCAGGATGTTGAAGCGCGGCTTCATGCGCTTGATGTAATTCGCTTCCAGAAGCAGGGCGTCTGCTTCTGTTTTCGTGATGACAATTTCCATCGAAACCGTCATCGACACCATGCGCCTCAGCCGCTCCGGAAGCTGATTGATGCGGGTATAGGATGAGACGCGTTTTTTCAGGCTCAGCGCCTTGCCGACATACAGCACCTCCCCTTTCGCACTCAGCATGCGATACACGCCAGGGCTGTAGGGAATGGTCTTCAGGGCCTCGCGGATCGCCTCCACACCTTGTCTTTTTTCCGAAGAAACAGTGGGTTCGTCATGGTCGTCGGGGCGGTCGGAGTTTTGGGGAGGGAGGTCGGTCATCGGGCTTCTTCAGTCATCCACTGAACCTGTGGAAAAGTCTGTGGGCTGGTCTGTGACAGAATCATGAAAGCCACGGTTTGCCAGACCTGCCTTCAGATTGCCTAATTTTTAATCATATTTTGTAAGTTATTGAAAACAATCGCTTCTTACTTTCTTCCTCCCTTCCAAGAAGCATTTTTGGAAGGGAGGAAAGGATCGACATGAGGCTTGCGAGGGCCTCAACAGATCATGGTGGACGAAGCGGTGCCTGTTTTGCCCGCCATGATCATGTTCTGTTCTTTTTCGGTCTGTCGAAGCGAGTTTTCAATGCTGGGTTCAGGGTGCCGTTGTTGCTTTTTCAGCAGTCTCCAGAAGGCGCAGCATGTTGCCACCCCAGATGGCAGAAATGTCCGCATCACTGAACCCAGCTGCCTGAAGGGCATGCGTCACATTTGCGGTTTCGGTTGCATCTTTCCATCCCGGAATGCCGCCGCCGCCATCGAAGTCCGAGGAGATGCCCACATGTTCGACACCGATCCGGTTCGCAATATACGAAACGTGGCGCACCAGATCTTCGACCGTCCCGCCGCCACCTTTCTTCAGGAATGACCCCATGGCCGTTACCTGAATCAGGCCGCTCGTTTCTTTCAAGCGGTCTAGCTGTTCATCGTCCAGATTGCGTGGGTGGTCGCACAGAGCACGGGCACAGGAATGGCTTGCGAACACCGGCGTGGCGGAGACTTCACTGGCCTGCATCATGGTCGATTTTGCGGCATGGGAGACGTCCACCAGAACGCCGGAGCGATTCATGTGTGCGATTGCCTCACGCCCGAGATCTGACAGCCCGCCGTGAAGTGTTTCGCTGTCCGCCAGATCCTTGCGCGGAATGGCCGCATCCGCGAGCGCATTATGCCCGTTATGGGTCAGCGTCATGTAGCGCACACCATAGCGACGGGCGAGTTCCGCGATACGCTCTGGCTGACCGCCCAGCCCATGGCCGTTTTCGATCGCGGGAATGACGGCAAGGTCGCCTGCTTTATGGGCTGCACGCACATCCGCAGCCGTCCGACAGACGCGTGCGCTGTGATCGCCCTGACGTCCTTCGATCCCGGAAATTACGTCCAGCATGCCCTGAACCCGCTCCCAGGCCTCAGTATGTCCCGCCTCATCACGCGAACCCTGCGGAATATAGGCCGCAAGGCATACGGCTTTCAGGCCACCTTTGCGTGTCTTGGGGACATTTACCTGCCTCGGCGTATCTTCCGCCCAGGCATCCTGCCGGTCCGGCCAGGGAATATCGATATGGGAATCAAGCGTCAGGAGCGTGTTGTGCAGATCAGTCATGGTTCGTTCTAGATCGGACGGGAAGGCTTTGTGTGCAAGAGGGTGCTTGTCAAAACGCCTGATCCGGTCGATCCAGTCGTCATGCGTCTCATCACCTGGAACATCAATTCTCTTCGACTCAGACTGCCTTTGCTGAAGCAGATCGTCGAACAGGAAAATCCGGACATCGTCTGTCTACAGGAAACGAAAGTCCCGGATCCGCTCTTTCCCGCTCAGGCTCTGGCTGAAATGGGCCTGCCTCATCAGGTCTATAAAGGCATGAAGAGCTATAATGGTGTGGCGATCCTGTCGCGACATCCGCTGCAGAGTGTGGCGGGTACTCCCGACTGGTGTACCCGCTCCGATTGCCGACATGTGGCAGCCAGCATTGCAACCCCGGCCGGTCCGATCCTACTGCATGATTTTTACGTGCCGGCAGGTGGCGATATTCCCGACCCGGTGGAAAACGAAAAATTTGCCCACAAACTCGCTTTTGTGGATGAAGCCACGGGCTGGTTCAGCAATACGCCCCCTGCCCGCAGCATTCTGGTCGGAGACCTCAATATCGCGCCGCTGGAGCATGACGTCTGGAGCCACAAGCAACTCCTGAAAATCGTCAGCCACACACCGCCCGAAATCGAACGTCTGAAGGCCTGGATGGCGACAGGATTTCAGGATGCCATGCGGAAGATCACACCAGAGCCGGAAAAGCTCTACACATGGTGGTCATACCGCAACAAGGACTGGAAAAAATCCAACCGCGGACGGCGGCTGGACCATGTCTGGATGACGCCCGATCTTATGCCGGGCCTGCGGGATATCAGGGTCTTACAGGACGTACGGGACTGGGAAAGCCCCTCCGATCACGTCCCGGTCGTGCTGGACTTCGATCCAGCCTGACCCCTCACCACGCCTGTCAGCCTTTAGGCTGACAGGCTGTCGGAGCCAATAACGCCACGTCCTTCAGGATCAAGACGGTATCCGCCGCCTTCTGTAATCAGAAGCGATGTGCGTGTCGGATCGGGCTCAATTTTCTGACGCAGGCGATAGATATGCGTCTCAAGCGTATGGGTGGTGACGGCGGCGTTATAACCCCAGACTTCGTTCAGAAGAACCTGACGCGCCACCGGACGCTGACCCGCACGATAGAGATATTTCAGGATCGCCGCTTCCTTCTCCGTTAGACGGATCCGGCGGTTGCGGGCAGTTTCGACCAGCAGTTTTGCGGACGGGCGGAACGCATAGGGGCCGATTTCAAATACGGCGTCTTCGCTATTCTCGAAAATCCGCAACTGGGCACGCAGACGGGCCAGAAGCTCACCAATCCGGAAGGGCTTGGCAACGTAGTCGTTGGCCCCTGCATCAAGGCCGCGCACCACGTCATGTTCGTCGTCGGAGCCTGTCAGAATGATGATTGGCATGCGGACGCCAGCGCGCCGCAGTTCCGCGCAGAAATCGCGCCCATCGCCATCGGGAAGGGTAATGTCCAGCAGCATGGCGTCATATCGGGCACCAGGCTTGGCGAGGAGTTCGCGTGCTGCGGCAACGGACGTCGCCTCAACCGCTTCCAGTTCGCCGCCGTGCTGAAGCTGCTCCGCCAGAAGACGACGGAGCGTATCATCATCGTCAACAACCAGGATGGGGCGTGGACCTGCCATAATAACCTGTCTCGTTCTCTCGTGACGGAAGAAACGACACATCCGCAAAAATTCGGTGTTCGTAACTTGCACATCCGGACTTACCATTCCCGGTAAACGGGAAGAAAGCAGCATGCTTTCGCATCAGACTATGGCAAGTACAGCTGGAAAAGGAAACAGCATTATGGCTAAAGCTATTTTGAGAACCGCTGGAGACCGCGCTTTTCTTCACTTTCAGGGAAAAATCATTCCGGTTTTGATCGGACAACGCGGCCTGTCTCTTGACAAAACGGAGGGAGACCTTCGTACTCCCGTCGGGGAACTCCCATTCCGGCGCGTCTTCTACCGTGCGGACCGCCTATCGCATCCGGTCTGCGCAGTAGGACTCCCCATCGAGCCTATCGCCCCTAATGATGGCTGGTGCGACGATCCCGCTCATTCTGATTACAATCGCGCCGTAACGCTTCCTCACCCGGCCTCATGCGAAAACCTGTGGCGTGACGATCATGTTTACGATCTTTGCATCGTTCTGGGGTGGAATGATGCGCCAGCCAAGTCGGGATACGGATCGGCGATTTTCCTGCACCTACCGCCTGTCAGTGGATACACGGAGGGCTGTATTGCCGTTGAGGAAAAGGACCTCCGTGCGCTTCTTGAAGCCGGTTTATCGCATATTACAGTCGAAGAGCCGTCCGAGGCCCTCTATTGAGAGTATAGTCGTTAGGCCTGTTTCGCGTCATTACGGCATTTGGCTTCGTAATCCAGAACAAGGGCATGCACAGCACCATGCCCCCATTTCCGGGTCTCGCAGAAGCGTTTGTAATGCTGCTGCGCGAAATATCGTAATTTTCGAAGGCGCGAGCTTCTTTTCCATAGTCCGGAAATTTCGGGATAAGCTGCAACGAATGCGGGGTATGGAGCATAATCACCTGCCTGCCACGGCTGAAAAACCCCGTCCCATGGCTTTGGCTGAGACATATAGTGGACAATTTTTGGCTGAACCGTGCTCTCAAGTCTGGCATTGTACAGAAAGACGGGAAAATTCCACGATAGCGACATTGGCAATGCACGCTCAATGCCGACAATATTAAGAATATCTTGATCCGGAAATCTGGACATTGTGTTCTGAGACCGAATAATTGTCCGCGCCTTCTCCGCAATGACAGCCCAGGCTGAGCGATTGAAGTAGAGCACTCCTGTATTGAAATATTGCCTGGATTGCTCAGGATTGAGGCCGATTTCCTGAAAATGCTTCCGGACTGACTCTCCTTCTTTCGACTGATCTTCAAGCAGGAAAACCATAGGATCGGCTGAAGCGAAAAAGCGTCCTTCAGGCGGTACGCAGGCCAAAAATTCGTTCAGCGACGATTTGATCTGCGTGTCGCCATCGACATAAAGGATATTTTTATAATTTCCAGGTAGAATTTCATCCAGATACAGTCTTCCAAGCATAGCTGGCGCGCCATCTATGTCTTTTCCGGATCTTGAGAAGAGAGTGATATTATTTTTATTGCATATTGATTGAGCAACGGAAATTGTCTCTGCATCGACGTCAAAACAGACAATAATAATGTCTGCAATGTGTGATGCCGCATGGGCGCGCGCCTGAAGTGCACTGACGAGAGTTGGAAAAAGATATGATCGATCAGTGCAGTAACAAACGCAAGTCTGTACGTCCATGCGAGTTCTCCGTTTTCTGTATGATGGCGGCGCCATGCGGGCAAGGGAAGAGGAAATTCTATTGTAAAAAATTAGACGTCATTTTTGAGATGTATCTTCATATTTATTCGACATCCGGCGGGACCATGGAGATCATGTAATCTCCTGGTTGGGGTACGGCTTTGTCATGGTCTTCAGCTGAACGGATCAGGATGCCTCCGTCACGGCGCACGACGAGAATATCAAGCCTGTTTTCGTCATTTCCGAACATTGAGGCGCTCTCTTCGGTGGCTTCTGTAGCGCTGAAACGCCAGCCTTGATCGAATAGCGTATCGAACAGCGTATAATTCCACGCCGGCTCGCCCAGAACCTTGCCGCGCGCATCGCGTGACAGGCCGTGATAGAAGTCGAGCCGCGCCACACCTGGGCTGATCTGGTAGACGCGCTGCCGTCCCATGGTCGGGGCCAGATGCCCGCAGACCATGCCGTTATAAATGCCGTCAGCCGTTGTTGCGATCAGATAGTCGGCAGGGCGCTCTTCAAGAGACTCCTGTCCGTGTTGTGACAGGAGTTCTGCGCGCAGTACTGGAATGTCCTGCCGGGTGGCGGGCAGAAGTGCGCTGGAGCGGTTATCGACCAGCAAAACTGGCACCCCTGCCTTGCGCAGACAGGACGCAAAGTTGATGGACCATCCGCTTGATCCCAGAATTGCGATTGCCGGATCATTGGAGAGTGTGAGTTTGAGGCGCCGCGCAATCGGGCCAAGTGAAAAGCCATGCAGGATCATCGTAACGGCAATCACGGCGAATACAGCGGGCATAATCAGATCGGCAGAATGATAGCCCGCTTCCTTCAGGCTGACACCCGCCTCACCCGCCACAGCAGCTGCGACAATACCGCGTGGCGCAATCCAGCCGACAAACAGCTTTTCCTTCCAGGGCATGCTTGTCCCCAGAGTTGAAAGGAAAATACCCAACGGACGCACGACAAATAAAACCACTACCGTCAGTGCGAAAATCGGAATCGAGAGTTGCGCCAGAACATTCCGCTGCAGATCGGCTGTTAGCATGATGAACAGCACCGATACGACCAGAACCACCAGTGATTCCTTCATACGCCGGAGCTCTGTCACACCCGGAATATGAAGATTGGCCAGCGCCATGCCGAAGATCGTGACCGCCATCAGCCCTGCGCCCCCCATTTCCAGATTGCACAGCGAGAAGATCACCAATGCCATCGAAATCAGCATGGGCGTCTTGAGAATTTCCGGCATCAGATCACGGGTGAACAGATACCGGATCAGATAGGCTGGCAGGATGCCTGCAGAGAGCGCGACGGCAATCGCGCCCAGCAGATCAGGCAGTGTGTGGGTGAAGAAGACGCCTGCATGTACGTCCGCATGCAACAGCATGAGTTGAAGCACGACTGCGGCCAGAATGGCGCCTAGCGGATCGTTGACGATAGCTTCCCACCGCAGGAACGCCGCCACACGCGGTTGCAGTTTGGCACTTCGCAGAAGCGGCAACACGACTGTCGGGCCCGTCACGACGACGATTGCCCCGAACAGCATGGACGTGCCCCATTCCAGATGCGCGACATAATGCGCGGCCAGAGACCCCAGAACCCAGTTGATGGGTAGGGCGAGCATCGTCAGGCGTGCGACACCCTCCCCGGCTTCGCGCAACTGGCGGAAATCGAGCGCCATGCCGCCTTCGAACACGACAAGCGCCACAAGTAGTGACACCAATGGTCGGAACATCCATCCCATCGTTTCGGAGGGATGAAGAATACCCAACCCCGGCCCGAAAATCAGACCCAGCGAGAAGAGAAGGACAATGGCCGGAAGCCGAAAGCGCCAGGCGACCCACTGGGCCAGCATTCCTGCGCCAAACGTCGAGGCAATGCCGATAAGAATGTCATACTGCATGGATGTTCGGCACGGGCTCCGCATGATGGATATGAAGCGGTATCATACCTCAAATGCCGTCGCGCACCTAAAGCATGGAAGAAAGCCCTGTTATGCCATCGTCTTCAGCTCAAACCGGAAGCGGTCTCCTGATTCGTCCCGCCCAGTCTCTGGATCGGGAAGAAATCTGGCGCCTGCTGTCTCCTGTATTGCGTAAAGGCGAAACTTACGCACTGCCCCGACACTGGGGGCGGCAGCAGGCTCTGGCATACTGGATGGCTGTCGAGCACCGTGTTTATGTCGCTCAAACCCACGATTATGAAATCGTGGGCACATTCTATCTTCAGGCCAACCAGAAAGGCGGTGGAAGTCACATCGCCAATGCGGGATTCGTTGCACGTCCCGGTTTCGGTGCAGGTCGGGCAATGGCCGAAGAGGCACTTGCTGAAGCGACGAAACTCGGCTTTCGCGCCATGCAGTTCAATTTCGTCGTCACCACCAATCTGCGCGCCGTAGAGTTGTGGACATCACTGGGGTTTCGGGTGATCGGAACGCTGCCGGGCGCCTTCGATCACCCTTCGGAAGGATATGTGGACGCGCTTGTTATGTGGAAGGATCTTCTGCCACCGGGACCGTAACGGCCACGTCTTCCGCTTGCGTCTTCGCATCCGTTATGACCCGCTCAAGAACGCAAGCGAAGAATCCATCCGTGCCATCCCGTAACGGCGTTAGCGAGAACTGGGCCTTGCTCCGCAACTCGGCAGGCAGAAGTTCGGACATCTGCTCTTTCGGCAGGCGTCTGAAGTCATCGCGACGCTTGAGGAAGGCATCGATCTGCTGGCCGTTCTCACAGGCCAGAAGTGAGCACGTTGCGTAAATCATACGTCCGCCTGGCTTCACCAAAGATGCCGCACGATCAAGGATCTGCGCCTGTTTGATGACGAGTTCCTGAATGTCTTCGGGTGTCAGGCGCAGACGTGCATCCGGGTTACGTCGCCATGTTCCGGTTCCCGAGCAAGGCGCATCGACAAGAACACGATCAAAGCTTCCAGCCCGACGCTTCGCCCATTTGTCTCCGGACACCAGCAGATGCCGTTCTACGTTATGAACACCAGCCCGACGCAGCCGCTTGACCGCTCCGTCCAGACGTTTTTCATGCACGTCACAGGCCACGATATGTCCACGGTTTTCCATGGTCATCGCCAGTGCCAGCGTCTTGCCGCCTGCCCCGGCGCAATAATCCAGAACCCGGTGCTCACCACGTGCATCGGCGGCCGCGACCACAAGCTGGCTACCTTCATCCTGAATCTCAACCAGACCGTCTTTGAAAACCTGCGTTGCCGTGACAGGCTGGCGCCCATCGAGACGCAGACCCCACGGAGACAGTTTCGTCATTTCTGCAGGAAGCGATTCGCGCCGAAGTTCGCGCGCGGCCTGCTCCCGACTGCCCTTGAGCAGGTTGACCCGAAGATCGAGCGTCGGCGTGCCCAGCATTGCTTCCATTTCGTCTGGCAGCCGGTTGCCGAACGTTTCCCGGAGCGCGCTGTCCAGCCAGTCCGGGTATTCAAGCCGCACGGCCAGCGGCTGCTTCTGGGTGGAAAGTTCTTTTCCTTCCAAACCCTTGAGTGCCACATCCTCACGGGAGGTCAGAGGGTTCTGCGCGTAACGCTCCCCGGAGAAAAGCCGACGGACATTCTCCATCGTCTCTCCGCCAAGCAGGAGCGATGCCGCACAGATCAGTCGTGGGGAAATATCACCGGAAATATCCCTGAGATTCCATTGCAGCCGTCTCCAGCCACGCAGGACATCCCAGACGATCGTGGAAATGGCCCGACGGTCGCCGCCACCAATATAACGGCGTTCGCGGAAAAAGGCGTTGGCTGTGGCGTCGGCGGGACGGCGGGGCGCATTCTGGATCGCACAGAGCAGATCGATGGCGCCTGAAAGACGGGCTGCGGGGGTCATAGCGCCCCCGTAGCCCGTTTAGCCTCTCAATGCGAGAGACTTTGATGCAGGGACGTTCAGTCCCGGCGGTAGTTCGGGGCTTCGCGGGTGATCGTCACGTCATGGACATGGCTCTCACGCAGGCCTGCATTCGTGATGCGACGGAACATGGTGCGGACCTGAAGATCGGCGATGGTGGCCGATCCCGTGTAACCCATCCCTGCTTTCAGACCACCGACGAGCTGGTGAATGACGGCGGACATGCCCCCCTTGTAGGGAACCTGGCCTTCGATACCTTCCGGGACCAGTTTGAGCGTATCGCGGACTTCCGCCTGAAAATACCGGTCTGCGGAACCGCGGGCCATGGCACCCAGCGATCCCATGCCGCGATAGGCCTTATAGGAGCGGCCCTGATACAGGAACGTCTCGCCCGGGCTCTCATCCGTGCCAGCCAGTAGCGAGCCGACCATGACCACATCCGCGCCTGCGCCGAGGGCCTTCACGATATCGCCCGATGTCCGGACGCCACCATCTGCAATGGCGGGGATGTCCAGTTCATGACAGGCTGCGGCTGTTTCCATGACGGCTGAGAACTGCGGCACACCCACACCGGCGACGACGCGCGTGGTGCAGATGGACCCCGGTCCGATGCCAATTTTTACGCAGTCGGCGCCGGCGGCGATCAGGGCGCGGGCGGCCTGTGGGGTGGCAACGTTGCCCGCAATGACCTGCAACCCGCCATGACGGCTCTTGAGGGTTTCGACGGCACTCAGAACGCCGTGTGAATGGCCGTGAGCCGTATCCACGACGATAACGTCAACCCCCGCCTCAGCGAGTGCGGCGGCGCGGCGGAAGCCATCTTCGCCCACACCGACAGCCGCCGCGCAGCGCAGGCGCCCCTGCGAGTCCTTGATGGCCAGTGGATGGGCGATGGCCTTGTCCATGTCCTTGACGGTGATGAGCCCGATGCAGCGCTGTGCCTCGTCGACCACCAGCAGTTTTTCGATGCGGTGGCGGTGCAGAAGCATGCGGGCTTCGTCCGGTGCTGCGCCGTTGAGGACCGTCACGAGGTTTTCATGCGTCATCAGGTCGCGGACGCGCGTGTTCGGATCTGTGGTGAAACGCATGTCGCGGTTCGTTAGGATACCGACCAGAACGCTGCTGCCGTCTTCAATGACTGGAAGGCCGGAGACGCCGTGACGCGCCATGATGGCCTGAACTTCTGCCAGCGTCTGGTCGGGGCCGACCGTGACGGGATTGACGACCATGCCTGATTCGAAGCGCTTGACGCGACGGACCTGCTCGGCCTGTTCTTCAATCGAGAGGTTTTTATGAATGACGCCCATGCCGCCCTGCTGCGCCATGGCAATGGCCATGCCGTCTTCAGTCACGGTGTCCATTGCGGAAGACATCAAGGGGATGTTCAACTCGATGGAGCGTGTCAGGCGTGTGCGCGTCGAGGTCTGGGCTGGAAGGACCGACGATTCTGCCGGTTCGACGAGAACGTCGTCGAAAGCCAGCGCTTCGCGGATGCGCTCATTCAGATTTGTTGTGTGGGAAGATGAAGTCATGAGCCGCGTGCCCCCGTTACGTCATGCGTCGTGAAAGACGCGATGTGTGTGAACCGGAGGCCAGAAGGCCGACCGGCCGTTGGCGGGTCCTCATAGAGCACTTTGCCCCCCGAGGGGAAGTCTCTTTTTTTGCGGTATTTTCTGAGGATTTTCTTGGCTGGGAGACCTGGATTCGAACCAGGGCTGACCGGGTCAGAGCCGGTAGTTCTACCGCTAAACTATCTCCCAAGCGGTGAGAGGGTGTTTATCAACCGACCCCGTGGGGCGCAAGAGCGATCAGGACATTTTTTTGAAAAAACACATATTTTTCTTGCGAGCAGGGTCCCCCGCGCCCCATGCTGCATTTCCAAGGTCCCAGATCACGGGCAAGCGGGAGCCGAAACACATGATGAGGTACGGAACGGATCATAACCTGTCAGGCCCGATGCCTGTTCATGCGTCTGCAAGACGTACGGGTCCGTTCTTTGGCGCCATCGATCTTGGCACCAACAACTGCCGTCTCATGATTGCTGCTGGAACGCCGACCGGTTTTCGTGTCGTGGACAGTTTCAACCGCTCTGTCCGGCTTGGGGAAGGCCTGCGTGCCAGCGGGCGGCTTGCCGAAGATTCCATGAAGCGCGCGCTCGATGCCCTGCGCGTCTGTGCGGAGCGCATGAGGCAGTGGCCGCTGGTTCATGTTCGTGCGGTTGCGACGGAAGCCTGTCGTCAGGCTGCCAATGGCCGCGAGTTTCTGGCGCGTGTGCAGCATGAGACGGGTCTGACGATCGATATCATCACCGCCCGTGAAGAAGCGGAGCTGGCTCTTGAGAGTTGTTCTCCCCTTTTCCGTCAGCCGGAACACCGACCTGTTCGCGCCGATCGGGGCGTTCTTTTCGATATTGGTGGTGGGTCTACCGAAGTCGCATGGGTGCGGATTGACCCCGAACGGGAGACGCAGACACTCATTGGCACGACGAGCGTTCCTGTAGGCGTGATTACGCTTCAGGAAATGTTTGGTGAAGGTCATGGCCCTTCTTATGAGACGATGGTCAGCCATGTTCAGGAGTATCTGAACGGCTTTGAGAACGTACATCGCATCCGGCGTGAGGTTACACACGGAAAGACGCGTCTGATCGGGACGTCTGGAACCGTAACGACGCTGGCCGGAGTGGCCCTCTCCCTGCCCCGCTATAATCGTGCGGCGATTGATGGACTGACGCTTCCGGGGTCGAGCATGGTGGATGCCATTGGAAGTCTGCGGCGTCTCAATAATCAAGAACTGGCGGATCATCCCTGCGTGGGATCTGAGCGTATGAAGTTCGTCTTGCCGGGCTGCGCAATCTTCGAAGCCATCCATCGTTTATGGCCGGTCGAAGACGTCACGATTGCAGACCGGGGGTTGCGCGATGGGATGTTGCTGCGTATGGCCCGCGATCATGGTCAGCGTTCCGGCAAGGGGCGCCACACGACCAGTCGTCATGCCACGCCCCGTTCAAGGGGCCCATTCGGGACATATGCTACACTATGAAGTCGCCAAGATCCCGTTCCGGTTCCAGTAAGGATACGGGACCGAAGCGTATTCCGGGAAAGGCTCTGAAAAGTGCTTCCAATCCCGGGGAAAACGACGCAACACGTGATTCCGCAACGTCAAAAACGGCCCGCAACAAGACTGTTTCACTCAAAACGGCTCGTGGACGGACGACGGCCCAGCAACGCTGGCTGAACCGTCAGCTCAACGATCCTTATGTCGCGGCGGCCCGCAAGCAGGGTTGGCGGTCTCGTGCGGCTTTTAAGCTGATTGAGATCGATGATCGCTTCAAGCTGATTGAAGAAGGGACCCGCATCATCGATCTGGGTGCTGCTCCGGGCGGCTGGACGCAGGTTGCGGTCAAGCGGGGGGCAAAGCATGTTGTCGGGCTTGATCTGCTTCCGGTTGATCCTGTTGCCGGAGCAGAAATTATTGAGGGAGACTTTACGGATCCCGAGATGCCTGATCGGCTGAAAGAGATGCTGGGCGGTCCTGCTGATCTGGTCATGTCCGACATGGCGCCCAATACAACAGGGCACGCCGCAACCGATCATATGCGGATCATGGGTCTTGCTGAGGGGGCGTTGGATTTTGCGTTTCAGGTTCTGGCCGAAGGTGGCAGCTTTATCGCCAAGGTTTTTCAGGGCGGTTCGGAAAAAGACATGCTGGCGACGATGAAAACCGCATTTGCCAGTGTCAGGCACGTTAAACCGCCTGCGTCCCGCAAGGAATCAAGTGAGCTTTACGTCGTGGCAACAGGGTTTCGGCCTGAACGCCTGACTAATCCTTCCTGACGGGCTGAATATGAGAAGAAGAAAAGGGGAGGTATTTGCCTCCCTTTTCTTACAGGAACACCATTCCGGAAAAGTAATAATTTTCAATGACTGTAAGTTTGCTCGTTATTCTCCTGTATTTCTGCCTGCTACCTGTCATTTCGATTACGCTGGCCCGTCAGCCGCGTAAGGATCTTCCTCCCTGGGCGATCTGTCTATCGCTTGTCGCGACCGAAACATCCACCCTGACTATCGTCAGTGTTCCGGGGGTTGCTTACCTTAAAGGGTATGTTTTCGTTGGTCTGGCCGCGGGTTATCTCGTTGGGCGTATCGCGGTTGCGCTCTGGTTCCTGCCGTTGCACGAACGCGGTGCAACGTCGATCTATCGCTATATCGGTCAGAGATTTGGCACGAAACTTCAGAAAATTCTTTCCGGAACATTCCTTGCAACCCGTCTCGTCGCCGAAGGTGTTCGACTTTACGCCGGGATGATTCCCGTATCGATGCTGTTTGTCAGCATGGGCTACGCCGTCCCGGATCTGCTTCTGTTAGTTCTGATTGTTTTGTTGACGCTGGCCTATACCGTGGCAGGTGGGTTGAGGGCGGTTGTCTGGTCTGACAGTCTGCAACTGGGACTTTATCTGGGCGGAAGCATCGCCTGTCTGGCTGTGATCTGGTCTCGTGCAGGCGTGGCCCCTTTTCACTGGGCGCCTGTTTTCAGCCATGGGATGCCGCCTTTTACGGATCCGTTTTCCATAGCTGGCGCTGTGATCGGGGGCGCTATTCTGGCTCTGGCATCGCATGGAACGGATCAGTTGATGCTGCAACGCTGTCTTGCGGCAAAAACACTCAACGGCGCGCGGGCGGCGATGATCGGCAGTGTCTTTATCGTGGGGCTGCTGTTCGCTCTGCTGTCATGCATCGGGGTTGCGCTGCGTGATCTCATGCCGGGTCAGGGTGCGAGGCCGGATGCTCTGTTTCCGCAGTTTATCCTGACGCTGCCTCCCGTTCTGAGCGGTTTGCTGGTTGCGGGTATTCTGGCTGCGACCATGGGATCTCTGTCGAGCGCGATGAATGCCATGGCGGCGGCGACCAAGGCCGATTTCCTGTCGCGCGCGAAATTTTCCCTGCGGGGTCTGACGGTTATCTGGGCCGGCCTTCTTGTATTGACCGCGCTGCTGTTTTCACGGCCCAATGGATCGGCTGTCGTCTTTGGACTTTCCATCGCATCCTACAGCTATGGTGCGACGCTTGGGGTATTCCTGCTGGCGATGATTGGCCGTTCGCGGGATGAGAAGGCGGCAATTTTCGGCTTTGTCTCGGCTGTTGGCGCGCTGGGTCTCATGTCCTTTGTCAGGATCGAAGGACATGCCATCGCTTTTCCCTGGCTCGTTCCTGCGGGAGTTACGGCCACGTTCGCTGGAGCGAAGGTCTTTTCAGGTTTGCGGCGAATTGGCCTGAAGAAATGACGCCATCGCGCGCTGCGCGAGGGCAGCTTCTTTGCCGAGGCGGATCAAACCGCCGATCTGCAACGGGTGCCGGACGAGCGAGCCGATCAGTCCGGGGATATATACCGCACCGTCCTTCACGCTGGTCTTCACAGCATGAGGCAGGTCCTGTGTGGCATCGTCGCAAACAACCCTGAGGACAGCAAACGGGACGCCACTCTGCGCCACGACGCCGCTTTCCATATCCACTGCAAGACAGTGCGTTTCGGTAAAATAGCGTGCCTTTTCAGAGGCGAATTCAACCAACGCATCGCTATGCAGAATGCCGCCCCGGCGTGCGAAGGCAGAGCCAAACCTTTGACTCAGAGCGGGATCGCAGGGAATATTCCGGTTCTCATGATGTACATGATCGGCCACGATGACCGTACCGGGAGACGCTTCTGGCGAAAGACTTCCCGCGCATCCGAAAGACAGGAGTTCCGTGGCACCCGCGCGAAGCAGGCGCTCCACGCCCTGTCGTGCGCCCTCAGGCGTCGCATGGCTCAGGGCAAGGGGGGCATCCGGCAGAAAGCGCCGGATCAGACGGGCTTCCTGTTTCAGACCTGCGAGAATACCCAGCATCAGAACCCGTACTCCACCTTGCCACTGTTGCTTGCGCCAAGGTTGCGATAGCGGGCCAGTGCGGTCAGCGGGAAGAACTGCTTATAGCCGTGGTAGCGCAGGTAAAAGACTTTCGGGAAACCAACGGCATTATAGGCGTCTTCCTGCCACTCCCCCTTGTCGTTCTGTTGAGTGACCAGATACGCAACGCCGCGCTTGACGGCGTCGCTCTCGCGGCGCCCGACGGCCATGAGGGCCAGAACAGCCCAGGCCGTCTGAGAGGGCAGACTCTTGTTGTATTCGCCTGCCGTGCCCCCTTCATAGGTCGCACAGTCTTCACCCCAGCCACCATCAGGACGCTGGACGCCTTCGAGCCAGTTTACAGCGCGCAGAACCATCGGATCGTCATGCGGCACACCAGCGATGTTCAGCGCGCACAGGACAGACCAGGTGCCATAGATGTAGTTGGTGCCCCAACGACCAAACCAGCAGCCTTCCGGCTCCTGCTCGGAGCGCAGATACTCCAGTGCCTTGAGAATGACAGGACGGTCGTCCGGATCGCCAAGCTGGGCCAGAAAAGAAATGCAGCGGGCCGAAACGTCGGCCGTCGGCGGGTCCAGAAGCGCGCCATGATCAGAGAACGGGATGTGGTTGAGCAGTTCGAGATCGTTGTCGATATCGAACGCACCCCAGCCACCATTGGTGCTCTGCATGCCAATGATCCATTCCCGCGCACGTGCGATCGCCTCGCGGCTGCCTTCGGGATCAACACGATGCAGCAGCATGCCGACGACGGCGGTATCATCGACGTCCGGGTAGTAGTCATTTTCGTACTGGAACGCCCAACCACCAGGACGCAGGTCCGGTGTGTTGATGGCCCAGTCGCCCTTGACGTTCAGGATCTGGCGTTCCCGAAGCCATTCGGCGCTCTTTTTCAGGGAAGCGAGCGTTTCTTCATGCTTGGTGCCAGCGGGGCCGGACGCGGCTTCGATCATCGCAAGACCGGACAGGCCAGTATCCCAAACCGGCGAGACGCAGGGCTGGCAATAGATTTCATCGCCATGATCAACCAGCAGGTCCTGAACGGCCTCCCATGCAGTCTGGGCGCGTGGGTCGCTATCGGGGACGCCCTGCGCGCGATACATCATCACGACATTCGCCATTGCGGGATAAATGGCACCCAGCCCTCCCCGGCTCAGACGCGGCTCTATGAAATCGCTGGCGGCTTTCAGGGCTTTTTTGTGCACGCTCTGTGGAATGAGCGGCAGGACGGGGCGCAGGGCGGAATCAAGATGCTTGAAAAAGCGCCCCCAGACCGAGCGGTATGGGCCGCGGATCCAGTCCGTGACTTCGGAAGGCGGCTTGACGAACAGTTCCTGCACATGGATGCCATGCGGATTGATGGCTTTGGGGCGGAGTGCATTTAGGACCAGCAAGGGTGCGATCACAGCCCGCGACCAGTAAGACATGTTCCAGACCGAGAAGAACGCCTTGCGCGGCAGAAGCATCAGCTCAACCGGCATCACGGGCGTTGCATTCCAGGGGACTTCCCCGAACAGGGCAAGCTGGATCCGCGTGAACACGTTGGTGCGTGCGGCCCCGCCGTGATCGAGAATGGCCTCCCGGGCAATACGCATGTGGGGCGCATTGATGTCATCCCCGATCGCCTTGAGGGCAAAGTAAGCCTTTACGCTCGCCGACAGATCAAAGCCGCCATCATGATAAAGCGGCCACCCCCCATGATCGCCCTGAATCCGACGCAGATAGACGCCGATCTTGGCCTGTTTTTCCGGATCGATCCGGTCGAGATAGTGTTCGAGCAGGACATATTCTGCTGGGATGGTCGCGTCGGCTTCGAGTTCGTAAACCCAGTGACCGTCTGATTTCTGTTTCCCGCCCAGCGCGTCCTGTGCGCCTTCGATGGCATGGTTGATCTCATCGGGTTCGACCGATTGACGGGACAAGGTTTCGCTCACGCGATCCTCCTTTTCCAGAATATCAGAATAGATCAGCATTGTTCGACTCTTCCGACACAGGCAGTCCTCAAAGGCGGGAGCTGTGTTACAATCATGACAGGACGACCGCTCATCACGATCCTGTGTTCTCTACGGCGGACCGGAAGCCCAGAGCAGCGACGGCCTGAAGTCCGGACTGGATGGAGCCTTCGATTGTGGAGGGCAGTCCGGTCTCCGTCCAGTCTCCGGCCAGTGCCAGATTGACAAGATCGGTTCTGGCTCCCGGACGCAGGAGGTTCTGTTCGGGCGTTGCAGCAAACGTCGCCCGTTTTTCCCAAACCAGACGCGACGGTGGGATGGCGACTGGCAGTGGCTGCGACAGAACGGGGTCGAGCGCGCGTCGAATTTCTGACCAGATCGTGGCCAGAAGTTCGCTGTTGCTGCGATCTGCGTATCGGTTGGCCGCGCTGACTGTCACGGAGAGGATATCCCCCTTCAGGAAAATCCATTCCGAAATACCCCCGACCAGTCCTACGAAACCGGCCTGAGCCACAACGCCACGGGCCTGAACTTTCTCAGGAAGACGGAAATGCGCGTTGGCAATGCTTTCAAAGGCGTCAGGCGCTGTCAGTCCCGGCAGCAGGGACTGTGCCACTGGTCCTGGAACGGCCAGAATGACCTGATCTTCAGGGCCGAGTTCCACTCGCCCTGCCCCGGTTTCCAATGCCGTGGCGCGGCCGTTCTGCTGTTCGATAGCGCTCACACGGACGCCTGTGCGCACGTCGCCATGAAAGCGTTTGAGATAGGCGACGGCCGGGTCGATCAGGGTTTCGGACAGACCGACGGCTGGAAACCACGGACAGCAGGCCATGCCTCCCTTGGCAAGAGACTTGCGGATCACGTTGCCAAGGAGTTTGGCGCTGCCCGTATGGATGTCTGTATTGAGAACCGAGATGGCGAACGGGATCAGCAGTCTGCGGCTCAACTGGCCGGAGCTGAGACAGCTCTCCACGGTCGTTCTGTCCCCTGCGCGCAGGAAATGTCCGAGAGAGGCCAGTTCGGACAACTTCATGCCCGGAACGCGCCGTCCGCCCGGAAGCGCCCAGAAAGGGAGCTTTCCCTTCGACAGGCGCAGCGTCCAGGCGAGGCTGTCTTCCAGATCGTAATAGGGGAAGATCGGTAATCCCGGCCCCGTCAGGGTGTGACGCGCGCCGATAATGTCCAAATAGCGGAAGGTCAGATCGTTCGAGGACAGGATCAGGTGGTTACCGTTATCGATCCGGGCGTCGAGGGAGCGGTCGTGAAAGGAACGCGCCCGGCCGCCGCAGGCCGGGCCTGCTTCGTAAACGGTGACGCGGGCCTGTGCCGCAAGCTCGATTGCGGCGGAGAGGCCTGCCAGACCACCGCCGATGATGTGGACGTGGCTCATGGGTTACTTCACATACGCTGCGAGGGTACGAAGCTGTCTCAAGGGTTTGGAGACTTTCGGGGCGATGTCGGGTGTTTTCCAGCCGCGCTTTTGCAGGGCTGAAAGGATGGGCGCGTAGGACGCGGCCATCATGCGTGCGGGGCGCATTGCGGTGCTGTCACACAGTTGCATGGCCTTCCGCGCTTCCCGGAAATGGTCCCGTGCACGTTGGGCAAGGATGCGCCCCACCTGATCCAGACCGTGAGCGTAAAGCGCTTCCTGTGGGTTTTTCGGAACGTCAAAGCGGGTCAGGAGCTCGGAGGGAAGGTAAAGCCGGTCACGGCCCGCATCTTCGGCGATATCGCGCAAGATGTTGGTCAGCTGAAGCGCGCGCCCCAGATGATAGGCAACGCGCCGGGCATTTTCGGACGAATCTCCGAACACACAGACCGACAGGCGTCCGACAGCAGACGCCACACGATCGCAGTACAGATCCAGCGTCGTCTCATCCGGCGCCACGATTGGCGCTCCGCAATCCATGGCCATGCCGTCAATGACGTCGTGGAAGTCCTGAGGCTGAAGCTGGTAACGATGGATTGCCACGATCAGAACCCGGTCGAGCGCATCCGTCGCGATCCCTTCATAGAGGCCGTCGACGCGACGATGCCAGTCCTGAAGGGCGGCCGTAGGGTCTGCAACGCCTGCATCACCATCGGCGATATCGTCCACCTGACGACAGAACGCATAGACCGCGAACATCGCCTGACGGCGGTCCGCCGGAAGGATACGCATTCCACGGGCAAAGGATGTTCCCGAGGCGGTTACGATCCTTTCGACATGATCCAGATCGGCCTGCGCGCAGGGAAGACCTGAAGAAGCGCGCATCCTGCTGAAAACCATGTCTGTCCCCTGTCTCGTTTCAGAAGATCAGGGTTCTAGACCCAAATCCCGGCGAGACAAAGATGACCTGAACCGAAAGGGCTGCCCTGTGTTAATATGATGCCAAAAGGCAACACCTGAAAAGGAGTCTTTCGTCATGCGTCTTCTCTCTCTGAAAAACGCTGCCTTTCTTGCCGCAATGCTGATCGCCCCCCTCGCCTCTGCCCAGACAGCGCCTCCCACAACGGCCAGTGGGCACGCGGAGCATCTCCTTGCGGACGATCATTCCTGGAATGGCACGCCCTACGACCACTATCCGACGACGCGACCGATGCTCAGCATGATTAAGCTGACCATTCCTGCGCATTCCGCCCTTCCGTGGCATGTTCATCCGTATCCGAATGCGGGTTATGTGCTGGAAGGAACGCTCACGATCGAAGATCGGCAGAGCGGCAAAAAGCGGACGTTTCATCAGGGCGAAGCCTTTGCGGAATCAGTCAATGATGTTCATCGTGGCGTGACGGGCGACGGCGAGACGGTTCTTTTGTTGACTTATGCCGGTTCGCCCGGAAAGCCGACGTCCATCCCTCTGCCCGGCCAGCAGAAAGAATACTGAAAATATCTTCGGGTGTGCTTTGACAGGCAAAACGTTTCGGAACTAACATGTTCCGGCCCTAGTCTGGAGTATGGCCCACAATGACCAGTCCCCTCTCTTCCGCCGCCCGTAGCGACCTTCTTGCCCGGGGATATTCCCGGCGCAGCTTCGGGCGAATTGCCACACTTCTGGCCGCAGGTGCGACCGTAAAGGTCCTGACAAACTCAGCCCGCGCGGATATTCTTCCGTCGGGGATCAATTTCGAGGGTGTTACCCGTCTTGGTAGCAATGAATGCTGGACTGGTCCCTTCCCGGAAGCTGCACAGGCTGGCGCATCCTCGGTTTTTCAGAGCAACCGTTACGATCCGACCGGTCATATGCGCGATGACCTTATCAAGACGGCTTCCGATGTCGAAGGACTTCCCCAGACCCATGTCATGACGTGGTGTGGCTCGTCCGATCCCCTCGCCCGTGCCATCGTGACGTTCTGCTCACCCACCCGCGGCCTTGTGACGGCTGACCCCAGCTATGAGGCCGGATGGGTCGCGGCAGACTGGCTGAAAATTCCTCTGGCCCGTGTGCCACTGACGGCGAAAAACGGATACAAGACAGATGTCCGGGCCATGCTGGCTGCTGATCCCAATGCTGGTGTTTATTATATCTGCTCTCCCAACAATCCGACGGGAACGCTGACGCCGCTGCGCGATATCGCATGGCTGGTCGAGAACAAGCCCAAGGGTTCGGTCGTGCTGGTGGATGAGGCTTACATCCATTTTTCGAATGCGCCGAGTGCCGTGGAACTGGTCGCGAAGAACAAGGACGTCGTTGTTCTCAGGACGTTCTCGAAGATGTTTGCCATGGCTGGGATGCGTCTTGGCCTTTCATTCGCCAGACCTGACCTGCATGAGAGCATGATGCGCTATGATGGCAAAAGCGCCACTTCGATGCTTCCGGT
Source organism: Gluconobacter sp. Dm-73 (assembly GCF_018256215.1). NCBI lineage: Bacteria > Pseudomonadati > Pseudomonadota > Alphaproteobacteria > Acetobacterales > Acetobacteraceae > Gluconobacter > Gluconobacter sp. Dm-73. The sequence continues at coordinate 112,478 of NZ_JAERLW010000007.1, forward strand.
TCCGGCTATGGCCTGCGGTACGATGAGCCTCACCATGAAGTCCGCTATCGCGGCCCGCAAGGAGGAGATGATTGCGGCGCGCAACATGACGTTCCAGCATCTTCGCAAGCGGGGCATTCATTTCATTCCGTCTGATGCAAACATGTTCATCATCGACTGGAAGAAGCCGGCAAAGCCCATTCAGGATGCCTTCCTGAAGCAGAATGTTCTGATCGGGCGTTCATGGCCCATCTGGCCGAATGCTTCGCGAATTACGGTCGGCTCCATGGATGAAATGAAGACCTTCTGTACCGCACTGGACCAGATCTACACCTGATCTGGTCCAGATACCCCTGCCGTTGCGATTCAGCCGACGGCAGGGAAATAGCGCAGGGCCCTGAGCAGAGCTTTTGCCCCATCTGCTTTTGTCAGGGCCACGCGTTCCAAAAGCGGGTCTTGACGGCGCAGGCGAGCGGTGAGGATGTGGCAGAGTTCCACGATTACGGCAGCTTCCAGTCGCATCCGACGATCCCGGACGAGCAGCGGCAGGGTCCTCGCGTTCCTGTTAAGAACATCCACACCATCCAGCATCCGATCGAACACGCGACGCACGCCCGGTTTGCTCCGGACCAGACGCAGATCATCCAGGCAGACGCCTTCTTCTTCCAGCCACGGTAGCGGGACATAGCAGCGGTCCAGATCCTTCAGATCGCCCGCGACATCCTGAAGATGATTGATGACCTGAAGTGCGGAACAGAGCGCATCGGATGGGGCGAGCGTTTCTTCGGCCTCGCCGTGTAACAGGAGCAGAAAGCGCCCTACAGGGTTGGCGGAATATTTGCAGTAATGCAGCAGTTCGTCCCAGCTTTCGTAGCGGTTCTTTTCGGCATCCATGCAGAACGCTTCGAGAAGATCCGTTGCCGTTTCAAGCGGGACGCCTGTCTGGAGCAGGACGTCGCGAAGTTTGACCGCTGTTTGTGCGTCCGCGCGCTGAGGAGCTGTGATCTCACCCCGGATAACGGCTGCCATGCCCTTGAGGCGTGCAATCTTTTCAGACGGCGTCAGCTCAGTCGTGTCCACCATATCATCCGCGACACGCGCGAAATTATAATAGGTATGAACGTAAGGCCGCAGACGCGGGGCGATCAGAAATGATCCAACGGGAAAATTTTCGTCGGATTTGCCTTTGGCGGAGGTGACGTCTTTCGTCCCCCAGATGGTGTCTGTCACGATGTTTCATCCGTGTAGGAACGATTTTTCCACCGCACACCAACGCCACGATGGTGGTCGATGGCCGAGCCGATGGTTGCGGCCATGTAAAAAGCCGCAACAAGTGGAAGAGGAATGGCGCGCCACAGCGGCAGGCCGAAACGGCGGAGTGTGGGTACGAATGTCAGGCATGACACGAGATAAGTCAAAAGCCCGATCCGCCGTTCCCGCCCCTTGCCAAACAATGTGAGTCCGATGGGAAGCAGCCAGATCATGGCCATTCCCAAGATCGTCGCGAACAAAAGGAGCGGCGAGTGCCGGAGTTGCACATAGGCCGTGCGGGCAATCATGTGCCAGACATCTTTCATGCCGCGATATGGCCTGATCGACCATGCCAGCGCACTGTGCCCCAGATAGAGCCGCCCACCGGACCGTTTGACATGAGCAGCCAGAGTGCAGTCGTCGATCAGGGCGCCGCGTAGTGCCTTGATCCCGCCGATCCGCTCCAAGGCCCGACGACGCAGCAGAATGGTTCCCCCCGCAGCCCCGGCAATGCGGGAGCGTTCGCTGGCGATCCGCGAAAACGGGTAGAGCATGGCAAAGAAATAGACGAACGCCGGAACCAGAAAGCGCTCCGCATGACTCTCGCAGTTCAGCGCCACCATTTCCGAGACAAGATCCAGATCATCTTCCCGCGCCTTGGCAACCAGAGAGGCCAGATGCTCCGGCGCGTGCATGATATCGGCATCGGTCAGGAGGACGTATCCATAAGGACCAATCCGCGTCAGCGCTTCCTGTTCTCCCTGATGGACGGCCCAGAGTTTGCCGCTCCATCCTGCCGGACGTTTAGCGCCTGTGATGACCGTCAGGCGCTCATGCGGATCAGGCAGGGTACGGGCAATATCGGCCGTTCCATCCGTGCTCTCGTCATCGATCAGGATAATGGACAATTTGCCATCATAATCCTGTTCGAGAAGAGACGTCAGACAGGCTCCGATGGACTCGGCTTCATCACGCGCTGGGATGACAACCGCAACATCAGGCGCCGAAGCTGGAGCGGGCTTCTGGTCCAGAATGGGGCCTTTCTGCCAGAAATTCCCATGAAACAGCGAAAGATAGATCCAGGCTCCCAGGCTGGTCAGTGCAGTTCCGAACAGCATTATTTCATCCGTCCATGCTGACGGAACCAGACGATCGCGTCTGTCACGGCATCGCGGGCCGGGCGTGGGGTGTATCCGAGTTCTCTTTTGGCCTTGTCCGATGAGAAGAACATCAGCTTCTTCGACATGGCCAGTGTTTCACGCGTCACCCGAGGTTCAATGCCGAACCCGCGCGCCAGCCATTCGGATACGAGGGCTACGGGGTAGAGCCAGGATTGCTTGAGTTTGATTCTCGGCGGCTTCACCCCGGCAATCTGGCTCACCATGTGGAAAAGATCTCCCAGCATGATGTTCTCGCCGCCAAGGATGTATTTCTCGCCGATCTTGCCCCGCTCCAGAGCCAGAGCATGGCCTTCCGCGACATCATCGACATGGACGATATTCAGACCCGTCTCCACATAGGCCGGCATCTTTCCGCTGGCGCAGTCGAGAACCATCTGCCCGGTCGGTGTTGGCTTGATATCCCGGGGGCCAACGGGGGTGGACGGATTAACGATAATCGCGGGCAGATTCTTTTCGCGGATCAGCCGCAGGACTTCCTGTTCCGCACGATATTTCGAGAGCTTGTAGATCCCGATGACCTGACTTTCCGTCACCGGAGTGTTCTCGTCAGCTGATTCGCCATTTTTGCATAGGCCGAGTGCAGCCACTGAGGAACAGTAGATGATTTTTTCTACCCCGGCCTCCAGAGCGGCCAGCATCAGGTTGCGCGTGCCCTCCACATTGGCCTTCATCATGATTTCCGGATCCGGAACCCAGAGCCGGTAATCGGCAGCGACGTGGAAAAGGGTTTTGACGTTTTTCAGTGCCGGAGCGAGCGTGTCCGGATCGGCGAGATCTCCGACAACGATTTCCGCGTCAAGCTCCGCAATATTTGAACGGTCGGATGTCGGGCGGACGAAAAGTCTCAGGCGGTGTCCGCGTTCTTCAAGGACGCGGGCGACGGCAGAGCCGACAAACCCGGTAGCCCCCGTCACGAGTGTGACATCGTTCATGGTGGCAGTGTCTCCTTGGGTCATCAGCAGATGGTTGCAATTTATGACAGCATAATCCTCCCGGCTTTTCGGGGAAAGCGTCTGTGAGGGTGGAATATTAACGATACCTGCGATAGATCGTGTGCAAACGGCATGTGACGAAGACGTTGAAAAAAACTCTCCCTGTTCTCCTTTCCCTTCTCGGGGTGGCCCTGTTCACCTTCATTGCGGCCAGAGCCGGTATCCATCCTGTCATGGAAGCGCTCTCCAAAGTCGGGCTTGGCGGCTTCCTGCTCCTTGCGGCCTGTCAGCTTGTGGTGGATGTGGGCCTCGGGATTGCCTGGCATGCAGCCGTTCCTATTCTCAGCGTCAAACGCCTGATGGCCGCACGTCTTGTTCGGGACAGTGCGGGAGCCTGCCTGCCCTTCTCCCAGCTTGGCGGAATGGTTATTGGTGTTCGTGCAACAATGGCGGGTGTGGATCCAAGAACTGAACAGGGCGAAGAACTGCACTGGCCCGAAGCCGTCGCTGCCAATCTTGTGGACATCACAACAGAAGTTCTGGGGCAGATTGCTTTCGTGCTGATCGCACTGCTCTGCCTTATCGGTCATCATGACGCTGCCAGATTTGTCTGGCCGCTCATTGGCGGAATGGCGCTGCTTAGCCTCGGAATTGCCGGTTTCATCTGGACCCAGCAGCGCGGTGGAGCGACGGTCAGTAAGGTTGCGACATTTCTGGGGCGTCACATCGCTGCCGAATGGCGTGACTCGCTGATCGGAAATACCGCTGCTTTCCAGTCTCGCTTGGAAGAACTCTGGAGCCGTCCGGACCGAATTTCTCTGGGCGCACTCTGTCATCTGATATGCTGGACGGGCAGTGCTGCCATGACGTGGCTGGGACTTCAGCTTCTTGGCGCGCATGTCGGATTTTTCTCGTCCGTCGCCATTGAAGGCGTAGTCTGCGGCATTATGTCGGCAGGTTTTCTGGTTCCGGGCGCGCTTGGGGTTCAGGAAGCCGCTTATGTCGCGCTTGGGATGATTTTCGGCGTGGATGCGGAGGTATCCCTCAGCCTTTCGCTCCTGCGGCGTGGACGGGATATCCTGATTGGCATTCCTGTGCTTCTCATCTGGCAGTTCGTTGAGATGCGGCGTCTTCGTCATGAACGTTCTGCGGCAAAGCTGGAAAACGAACCAGCCGCTGCCTCTCTTCGCAAAAAGGTCATTGCGCCAGCTGTGACGGCCCTTACCGGGAATATCAAGAAAGAAGCAGTGTCCCGAGACGGAAAAACGCCCGAAGACAGCTCCTTCGCGACAGCAAGGCGCGTGTTATGACGCCGCTTTTCAGTTCCCTTTGTGTCATCGGTCCGGGACTGATTGGCTCGTCCATTTTACGGCGTGCCAGAGAAGCGGGCACGATTGCTGGAACCCTGATCGCAGCGGACTCGAAGCCGCATGTTCTCGAACGGGTTCAGGAACTGGGGATTGCGGATGTTACGACGTCTGATTTAGCCGTTGCGGCACAGGCGGACTGTGTCATGATCTGTGTTCCTGTCGGTGCGGTGGAAGACGTCGCACGACAAGTTCTTCCATATATGAAGCCCGGCTGTATTCTCACCGACGTGGCGTCGGTGCGGGGCCAGCTTGGGCCGACGATTCAGGCGATCCTTCCCGAAGGCATATCCTATATTCCGGGTCATCCCATGGCAGGAACCGAGCATTCCGGGCCGGACGCCGGGTTTTCAACCCTGTTCGAAGATCGATGGGCGCTTCTCGTGCCACCTGAAGGGTCTGATCCGGATGCGATCGCCAAAATCGAGGCACTCTGGAATCTGTGTGGTGCCCGAACGAAAATCCTGTCTGACGAACAGCACGACCAGATCTGCGCCATGGTGAGTCACCTGCCGCACCTTCTGGCTTTCACGATCTGCGATAGCGCCGATAATCTGTCGGACGAAATTCGCGCAGCGGTACTGGACTACGCGGCTTCGGGATTTCGGGATTTCACCCGAATTGCAGCCTCAGATCCGGTTATGTGGCGGGATATTTTTCTCGCCAATCGTGAGGCCTTGCTGGGTACCCTCGACAGGTTCTTAGCCGATACGCAGGCCATGGCGGATGCGATCCGTCATGGTGACGAAGCAACTATAACCAGCAAGATCGAACGTGGACGCTCGATCCGCCGAACCCTGATCGAAAACCGTCAGGCCTGAGATTTTTTAAGATGCATGAATCTGCTGCCGGGCTATGCCCCGGCAGCAGATCGTTTCTTCAGGCAGTGACAACACGCAGGGTATTCGTGCTGCCGGAATGGCCGTAAGGCAGTCCAGCCAGAACCAGAACCCGGTCTCCGGCCTTGCAGAAGTTCATGCTGCGGGCGAGTTCTGCGGCAGGGCCAGCGAGATCCTCAATGCCGTGAGCGGTTTGTTCGCGGTCCACGACATGCGGGAATGTCCCCCACACGATGCAGAGGCGACGCGCAACGTCTAGTTCCGGCGTCAGGGCAATGATTGGGCAATGCGGCCGCTCACGCGCCATGCGCATTGCGCCGCCGCCGCCACGGGTATGGGAAGCAATCACACCGGCATGCAGCGTACGGCTGACCTGCCAAGCTGCCTGAACAATCGCACACTGAACGCTCTCGTCCGGCGTGGGGCGCAGACGGTCCATGCGGACCCGCCATTCATGGTCCTGCTCGACCCGCTCGGCGATCCGTACCATCATTGATACGGCCTCGAGTGGATATTTGCCGGCAGCACTTTCCGCAGACAGCATGACTGCATCCGCACCGTCATAAACGGCATTGGAGACGTCAGAGACTTCGGCGCGTGTCGGGGTCGGGCTTTCAATCATGCTCTCGAGCATCTGCGTCGCCACAATCACCGGACGGCACTGTCTGCGTGCTTCGGCAATTGCGCGCTTCTGGGCAACCGGAACTTCCTCGGGCGGAAGTTCGACGCCGAGATCACCGCGCGCCACCATGAGCGCATCCGAAAGATGTACGATGGCTTCAAGGTTATCCATCGCCTGAGGCTTTTCGAGCTTGGTCACGATCGCTGCGCGGCCGCTCGCAATATCGCGCGCTTCCTGGACGTCTTCTGGACGCTGCACAAAAGACAGAGCCACGAAATCGACACCAAGCGACAGGGCGAAGTCGAAGTCGCGGCGGTCTTTTTCGGTCAGTGCTGGAATGGGAAGCGTCACGTCGGGAACGTTGACGCCCTTGCGCTCGGACAGTTTGCCGCCGACCACCACAACCGTTTCGAGAAAGCCCTCCCCGACTGTGACGACACGCAGCTTGAGCTTGCCGTCATCCAGCAGAAGGTGGCTTCCCGGCTTCGCAGCGGAAATAATTTCCGGATGCGGCAGACAGACCCGCGCAATCGTACCCGGCGTACGGTCCAGATCCAGACGGAACGGTTTGCCTTCCTCCAGAATCACGGGGCCGTTTTCAAACACGCCAACGCGCAGTTTGGGGCCCTGCAGATCTGCAAGGATCGCCAGCGGGTGCCCGACTTTCTCCTCGGCGGCACGGATGGCGGCATGACGCTCGCCATGATCTGCATGCGCACCGTGAGAGAAATTGAGCCGGAAGACATTCACACCGGCCTGCGCCAGAGAAAGGATCATCTCGGGGGACGATGAAGCCGGCCCCAGTGTGGCGACGATCCGCGTGCGGCGGTGATGGGAACTCGATGTCATATACGGCGTCCTCGATCGGAAAAAATCAGTTTGGTTGAATCGTCTCGCCCGGGAGCAGGCCCCAGAAAAGACGGCGTGGCAGCCAGCCGTCGTAGCCCTTCACGCTAACATGGCACCATTGGGAGTTCTGCGGGCACAGCTTGATGTTGCCCACCGTTCCCTGCTCCAGAACCGCAACCACGGTGCTATCTTCTTCCGGATGGCTCATGAGAAGCACATCATTTTTATGTGCCCTCGCCTCATCCTGCGTTGCGACGCGGGCAAGGATGCGGGCGTCGGCCTTGCCGATATGGTCGCCTTCCTGCGCGCTCGCCTCGCCCGTCTGGGCTTTCACACCTTCGGGAGGAAGGCCCGGAATTACGAATGTGCGGCTTCCATACAGCGTTGCCTGATGGACCCAGCCCTTCTGGCCATCGGAGTCCTCCACAAGACGCCAGACATCGAACTCACGCTCGATCTGCACCGGAAGCCCGCGACGATGATAGACCCAGTCGATCGGATAACGGTCTCCGGGTCCGCGACGCATATAGACTTTGTCAGCCCGGAGCGCGGCGTAACGCGGCAGGGGCAGACCGGTATTGCTGCCCTTGTCTGCATTTTCGGGGGCGGGAGGAACGGCGGCGGTGGCCGCCTGATCCGCAGCGGCTGCCGTTGAAGCCGCGGCTCCTGCTACAGCCGCCCCGGCGACTACGGGAGCCGCATGTTTCAGCGCGGCATGATGGGCTGCCTTGTGGTGCGGCGCCGGAGATGTCGGCTTTGCCGCGTCGGCCTTGTGGTGTTTTTTCGCAGAAGCGTGTTTGTCCGCGGGTTTTGCGGCGCTTTCTGTATGTTTCTTATGATGGTGGGCCGCCTGCGCGCCGTGAGCGGCCAGCAGGATCGTGCCTGCCAGAAGCGCACGCAGAAAAGCGGATGGGCCTATGGCGGAACGCGGAAGGAAGACTGACATTCTCATGAGCGCATCCCTGCCAAGGGCCGACGGTTTGGGCAAGTCATCAAAACGGGGAAAGGCATCCTGAACCCGTAATCTTTAAGGAAAACTTACAACGCAAGGAGCGGATTGTCTCCCGCCAGTTCGAGAAAGCTGACAATTCCTTTCACCATCACGCCTTCCAGAAGATTTTCCGGAACCAGCCCTGCCATCGTCAGACCGGTTTCGCAGGCCATGACGGTTGCGCCAAAATCGAGCACCGCCGCTCGCAATTCGCCGAACCCTGCGACCCCCCGGGCCTCAAGCAGGCTATCGGCAAGGATGTCTTGAAGTCCTGACCAATCCGGCGTCAGGGCAAGAACACTGCGTCCGCCTGCGAAAATTGTGACGTCACGCCCGAGCGAGAGCGCCCCTGCCGCCACCACCATCGCATAATGGGCGCGTTGCCACGAATCATCTGCCAGCGTCAGAAACAGGGGACGGCTCATGGTTTGACGGTGTCCTCATGATGTGCCGGACAGCGGGGATCGCGTCTGAGCGTAAAACCGGTCATCGTTCCCGACAGCGCGTCCCACATACTCACCCGCGTTTCGTCACGCCCTTCGAGGCCGATGATTTCACGCATGACTTCGACGGCCATCAGACTTCCCATAACGCCTGTGGCGGCGCCCAGCACACCCGACATTCCGCAGTCCGGTGCCGCTGTCTGTTCGGCTTCGGGGAACATACAGCGATAACAGGGACCGCCCTTCTGAGACCGAAAGACGGCGAGTTGCCCCGAAAATCCTTGTACAGCGCCAGAAACCAGAGAGCGTCCGTACCGGACGCAGGCATCGGAAACTGCAAGCCGGGTCGGAAAATTATCGGTGCCGTCACAGACGAGATCGTATTGCGGTACAAGATCGTCCAGCGTCGTCTCCGTTGCGCGAACCGCGTAGGGACTGATTTTGACCAGTGGGTTAAGCGCTTTCAGGCGTCGGGCTGCGGCTTCGACCTTGAGCAGTCCAAGATCGTCTGTTCCATAAAGAACCTGCCGCTGGAGGTTGCTGAGTTCCAGATGGTCATGATCCATAATCCCGATATGTCCAATGCCCGAAGCCGCAAGCTGCTGGAGCAGAGGCGCTCCGAGACCGCCTGCGCCGACGACGAGCACGGAAGCCTGTCGAAGCTGCGCCTGTCCGGTCGCGCCCACCTGAGGCAGCAGGATGTGGCGGGAATACCGTTCCAGTTCCTGGTCGGAAAATTTCATGTCCATGGAACGATGATAATTGCTGACTTTCGCTCTTGAAAGACGTTAGCGTGATAATCGTCAGTCACCGTGGGGTTGCATTAGCGGGACCCGAGGCAGGGAAATGTCATGAGAAAAGGATTTCGCAGAGCCATGCCCCGTGCATGGCAGGGTCTGGGCGTTACGGCCGGTGCCGTTCTGGCCGCCTATGCCGTCTCCCCTTATCTTGCCCTGTGGGACATTGATCGGGCCTTGCACGGTAATAATGCGTCGCGTCTGGCGCCCCATGTGGACTGGTCGTCGCTGAGCCATTGTCTGAAGGAACAGTTCACACCGGCAGCTCCCGCCGATGATGATCTACCGGGCTTTGGCAGTTCTTTCGCCGGACAGGTCGTGTCCAACGCGATCGACACCCATCTGACGCCTGCGACGCTGATGAGCACAGCCCATCAGGTCATGCCGCATGACGTATCAACCTCCGGCTGGCTCGGGGTATGGCATGGCGTGCATGCCCATTTCGTAAGCGCGGGAAAGTTCGAGGCCAGTCTGGATCAGCCGGGGCAGACACCGTTCGTCCTGCATATGAAATTCGAGCACTGGGGCTGGAAGATCACACGATTCGAGATGCCTGCTCCGGCGCACGCAGCCTGAAAACTCAGGCTGCGGGAAGGTCTTCTTCCAGAACGGTGATGTGAATGGCGTAGGAAACTTCACCTTCGTCTTCGTCACGGTGAACCGTTCCGATCACTTCTCCCGACACGGCCAGTTCAACGCTCATGCCCTTGCGGCTGGGCTTGTTGACGGTCAGTTTCGGAGAGCCCAGCAGGCGCTGGAGCGTGGTCTGGAGGCGTGTCACCTCGGATAGGGTCATATCGGCCATTGGTGGCATTCCTGTGCTGCAAGGGAACTGCCCTGTAACCCATCGACACGTACAAAGGAACCCGCCTCCTCTATCCCCGTCAGGGATGCTGTTGTAGAAACCGGGCACTTCACATGTGATTGTGTCCTGTTCGCCATGAATCGTTCAGGGTCCGCAGTCTGCTTCCCCTTCCGCGCAAAGGAGACATGATGCGCCCGGTTTTCCTCCGAATGATCGTTGCCCTGACCTCCACCGCCGCCCTCTCGGGATGTGGATATTTTGATTCCCGGAATGCGCATAAGGCGCAGTACGAAATGATCGGGATGACCAGCTACGATCTTCAGTCCTGCGCGGGTATTCCGGCCAGCACGAAGAAGCTGAACGATACGACCGAGCTCTGGCAGTATGACGGAAGCATGGCGCTGCCGACCATGCCGGCTGATTCAGGCTTCATTCCCGTCCAGTCCGCAATCAGCATTTACCAGTCCGCTCTGGGTGGCGGTGGCACGACCTGCCGGATGCTGGTCCGCGTGGATCATGACCGGGTTTCGGAAGTTCATTATACCGGCAATGACGATGAATATATTGGAACGGACGGTATCTGCTCCATCATCACGCGAGGCTGTGCCCGTCAGCGTGAATCGACAATGCGCCGCGTAAATGCGGGCCCGTTCGGTCCTGTGTCGGCTTTCCATCCGCCGCGCACACCGCCCCAGAGCGCTACGGCCACCTATTCCGATCAGTCCGGAAAATATGTTCCCAAGTTCAGCAAGGACGACACCCAGCCGGTTATCCAGCCGGTCAAGTGAGTTTGAAAAAAGGGCCGGGACAACTCTGTCCCGGTCCTTTTTTTGTTCAGGAGTTTATGAGACGCTTCATTTTCTGAACCGTTGGTCCCAGACCGTCGAAAATGGCCTGTCCGATCAGGAAATGGCCGATATTGAGTTCGGCAAGACCTTTCAGGGCGGCAATTGCTTCAACATTATCATAGGTCAGCCCGTGCCCCGCATGGAGTTCCAACCCACAGGCTAAAGCCGTGTGTGCGGCCTTTTGCAGACGCTCCAGCTCATGCTCACCCCCCAGCGCATAGGCGCCCGTATGAAGCTCCACGACGGGTGCGCCCAAAGCTGCAGCCGTTTCGATCTGTCGTGTATCGGGATCGATGAACAGGGAAACCCGTATTCCTGCGTCTTTCAGGCGGTTGATTTTGGAACTCAGGGCTTCACGCTGCCCGACGACATCAAGCCCGCCCTCGGTTGTGACTTCCTGCCGTTTTTCCGGAACCAGACAGCAGGCATGCGGACGAAGCTCACAGGCGAGCCGGACCATTTCGTCCGTTGCGGCCATCTCGAAGTTCAACGGCGCGGAAAGCGCCTTCAGACGCGGCATGTCAGCGTCGCGGATATGGCGACGGTCTTCACGCAGATGCGCCGTGATTCCGTCCGCTCCTGAGACAATCGCCAGTTCCGCTGCGGCGACCGGATCGGGAAACGTGCCGCCTCTGGCATTCCGCAACGTGGCGACGTGATCAATGTTTACACCAAGACGGATCATGATCTTTTTCCTTCCCGATAAGCGCTCATCCCGTCTGCCAGACGGATGGCGGCCAGAAGACTTGAGACGTCGGCGCGGCATGTCTCCGTCACAGTACCTGCGATATCGAAGGCTGTGCCGTGATCGGGCGATGTGCGGATAATGGGCAGTCCCAGCGTCACGTTCACGCCCTCAGCCATATCGAGCGTTTTGAGTGGGATGAGAGCCTGATCGTGGTACATGCAGATGGCAGCATCATAGTTTGGTCGGGCCGTGGCGCTGAACATCGTATCCGGGGGGAATGGCCCCTGACAGTCGATCCCCTGTGCGCGCAGGCGCTCGATCGCAGGGCGGATGATCGTGATTTCCTCCTCGCCCATCAATCCCTGTTCACCGGCATGAGGGTTGAGCCCCGCAATCGCAAGACGCGGAGTTTCAATTCCGAAATCGCGTTTCAGGGCTGCATTTGCCGTTTTCGCAACGCTCACGATGCGATCGGTGGTCAGCGTTTCCAGCGCCTTTCGCAGCGAAACATGCACCGTCACCGGCACGACCCTGAGTTGGGGTGAGACCAGCATCATGATCTCCTCCCCTGTCATTGCACAGAGTGCTGCCAGAAACTCCGTATGCCCCGGATACGGAAAACCTGCCGCCGTCAGAACATGTTTGGCGATTGGGTTGGTGACGACGCCGCCAGCCCGGCCCGCAAGTGCGTATTCAACGGCCAGACGGATGCTGATGATCGTGGCTGCGGCATTACGCGGGTCAGGCTGTCCCGGAATCACGTCGGCTTCACAGAGAACTGGCAGGATGGGCAGGCTGTCGGCGAAAACCGCACCTGCTTCTTCCGGTGTTTTGATCAGAGTGATGGGCACTGCGGCTTTGACCAGACGCGGATCGCCCAGCCAGAAGAACGCGCCCTCCCCTGAATGCCGCAGCTTGTGCCATGCTTCCGCCGTAAGCTGCGGGCCGATACCCGCAGGATCTCCCAGCGTCAGTGCCAATGGTCTGGAGGGGGGCACCATCAGCCTGCTTCAGCGAGAGCTGCGAGCACCCGAACCCAGGAGCGAATTCCCTTGTGGAAGGAGTCCAGCCCGTATTGTTCGTTCGGAGAATGGATCCGGTCGTCGTTCTGGGCAAAGCCGATCATGAGCGCATCCAGCCCCAGGGCATCCCGGACTTCTCCGGCCACGGGAATGGAGCCACCCGATCCAACCATGGCGGCCGGAACGCCCCACTCATCCGTCAGGGCCTGAAGCGCCGGCGTCAGGAAGCGGCTATCACGGGAAACTTCAAAACCCGGAGAGCCGCCATGCGCCGTAAAGGTTACGCGGGCGTCTGCTGGCAGGGCCGCGCGGATATGCGCGCGAAAGGCCTCGCGGATGCGGTCCGGGTTCTGTCCCGGAACCAGACGGAACGAGACTTTTGCCATGGCTTTAGCAGGCAAGACGGTTTTGAAGCCCTCGCCTTCATAGCCTCCCGAAATCCCGTTGATCTCGCAACTCGGACGGCACCATGTCTGTTCGATCGCGCTGTAGTTCTTTTCGCCAGCCGCAACCGACAGACCTGCTTCGTCGAGCAGGGAGCTATCGTCGGGAAAGAGCTTGCTCCACTGCGCGCGGGTTGCGGGCGCCGGATCCTGAATGCCGTCATAGAACCCCGCAAGGGTCACCCCGCCATCCGCGTTCCGCAATGTGGCCAGAGCCTGACACAGAACGGCAATCGGATTGGCCGCAGCGTTGCCGTACAGACCGGAATGCAGATCATGGCTGGCGCACTGGATAACCACTTCATCCGCCATCATGCCGCGCAGGGACGTGGTGATCCCCGGTGTTTTGCGGTCGGCCATGGACGTATCACAGACGAGTGCGACATCCGCTTTCAGTTCTGCGGCGTTTTCCTTGAGGAACGGGAACAGGTTGGCACCGCCACACTCCTCTTCGCCTTCCAGCAGAACACTGACCCGGACTGGCAGTGATCCCGTAACCTGCTTCCATGCCCGGCACGCTTCAAGGAAGGTCATGACCTGTCCTTTGTCGTCGCTGGCGCCACGGGCAACGATCACCTTGCGGCCTGACGGTTCTTCGATCAGGCGAGGCTCAAAGGGAGGGGCCGTCCAGAGCGATTCCGGATCTGTCGGCTGAACATCATAGTGTCCATAGAACAGAACATGCGGGCGATTGTCGTCTTCGACTGAGCCCTGATCGTGCCCGACAACCATCGGATGACCGGGGGCTGCCCAGTGAACGTTGCGAACATCCGCCGTCATGCCCAGATTTTCGAGTTCGTTCTGCATCCACTTGGCGGCCTTGCGGCAATCGGCGGCATGTGTGGGCTGGGTTGAAATGCTTGGAATACGCAGGATCTCGAAAAGACGTGATACCGACGCCTCCAGATGGGTGTCGACATTCTGGAGAACGGCATCAAGTTTCTCGGAATAGGCAGTCATTGTATTGTCCATAATTCAGGCTGGTTAAGATCCACAAAGTCAGGCGGGAGCGTCGTTCGTTTAGGCGTCATCCGTCGTCAGTCGACGCGGTTGCAGCCGGATCGGAGCCGGAGCAAAAGCGATCTGGGTTTCGGGATTTTTCTGTGGACGCAAAGTCACGGTCGACGGTGTGAGGGGGGTAATACCCGCCGAGACGGAAAGAACGTCCTTCAGGTCTTTGTAGAAACTCGAATGAGTGGCGTCTTCGTCCATTCTGGCCTGCGCCTGTCGGCTTATCGCGTTCCACAGATCGACGTCGGTATACAGGCGTATGACAGCTTTGGCGAACCTCTCCGGGTCACAGAAGCCGCCCGACAGACAGTTTTGGCCATCCTCCCAGCCTAATGTGTGACAGACGCTCTCCGAGAGCACTGCGGGCAATCCGGCTGCTGCGGCATCCAGAACTTCGCGTGGAGCGGCAGCGAGGACACGCGCAGGTTCTACGAGAATACGACGGGATCTGTAGAGCGTATCCAGATCGACGTCTTCCGGAAAAGCTTCTAGCCGGCGGTATCTTGTGAAGGCCGAGAGGTCGATCTGCTCCGAGCGGTAGCCTGCCAGAAGAACGGTTGCGTCAGGTGGAAGGTCACGGTCCAGTTTTGAAAGGACATCATGAATGAAGAAATGCAAACCATCATGCACGGCATCGCCGCTGGTATGGACCGGAAGGGCCAGAAGGATGCCTGAACGTTTTTCAAAGGATGGAGAAGGCGTTGACGGAATTGGAGGATGTCCGATGACGCGCACATTGGTCAGGCCGAGCGCTTCCAGATCCGCTTTTTCGTCCTCGTTTCCGACAGCGACAGCCTGCGCCAGCCAGACCTGATCGGTATCAAGTTCCAGATCGTCCAGAAACAGCTCCCGGTCATTGACAGCACCGACACGCCTGCGCAGATGGGTTTCTCTGGCCGGGCTTGCATGAATATCCGCGACTATTCCAAGCTTGGGCAAAAAGCCGGAATGCTGTTGCAGGATCGGGCCGGCCTGCTGGAGTGTCTGTAATCCGCCAATCCAGACGCCATCGAAACAGTCCGCGCGGTCCCGCAGAAAGCCCGGAAGCTCGGACAGATCACAGTCATCCATCAGCTCAATATCAGGCGGAAAATCCAGAGCTGTTGCCACGCAATCGTGCAGCGTGCCCTCCAGCGGAAAGACCGTGACCCGATATCCAAGCTGGCTCAGTCCGACAATCATATCCCGATGACGCAGACAGGTCGTTCCCAGCACAGGATGAGGCAGTCGCTGACACAGGAACAGTATCGCTGACGTCCCAAACGTGGAGCGTGCCCGCATGAGGCTGGTTCCGGGCAAAGGCTGTCTGGAGAGTAGACCTGCAAAACGGCGTTTCAGCCAGGATTCATTGCGCGCTCGCAGATCCGCCGCGATTGCAGGTTCGGAGGGTGATCTGTCGATCACATCCGGATCGTAAAGGATTTTCCCGCCCGCCTGACGCAGGGAGAGGCAGATCGCCAGCAACTCAGCTTCGAGGCCAATGCATCCCAGAGTGAGGCGATTATGCTCCCGCAGCGGGGAGCGGCGACAGAACAGGAGGCCGCCGGTGAAAGCGTCCACCCAACGTCGGAAAGCAATTTCGGGTTCGTTGGCCCGCATTCCGAACCCGAAAGGCGTAAAACTCGCATTCCTCCAGACGACGCTACCAGCTTCCCGAACTTTACTGTCCAGCCCCAGAGACTGGCCGCCTACGGCCCAGACCTGTGGATCTGCGAAGGCGTCAAGCCCGATCTTCAGAGCACCGGGGAACGGTTGGACACCGGCGGAAAGCAGCAGGATGATCTCCCCCCGTGCAAGTTCAAGTCCGAGCCCCATCTGTTCGGCATGGGTCGTGCGATAAGGAGGACGGACGATGTGTACCCCGCGGACGAACCTTTCGATCTGGGCAGTCTCATCGGTGGAGCCCGCATCGACCAGAATAACCTGAAGGTTGCGATCATTATTTGCGTGGAGTGCCGCAAGGGTGGAGAGCGTTTCCTGAAACTGGTTTGAAACAGGCAGGATAACCGTCATGTCCGGCGCTGTGAGCGGTTGAAAATCCAGCGGTGCACGAACCAGAGAAGGAATGAGAGTCTGCGCTCGCTGAAGATCAAGCAACTGGTATTGCTCTTCCGAGGCCTCCAGAGCTTCGTCCTGCGTAGGGCTGCCCTGAGACTGAACCCACAGAGCAAAAACGTCGGGGATATGAGGCTGGCGCAGCAGGCGCTGTATTCCGCTCTGTCTCAGAAAGCCTGCGAGATCGACAGCTGCCTGAGGCTGACGTTTTTCTGAAATCCCAAACCGGATAAAGTGTTCATAACCATTGCGGAAGCTTCCCTGAGCCACGACTTCGCGGACATCAGGATACTGCTCGGCATAAAAAGCTTCACTGAACCAGGGATTGGGGTCGTAGGCTATCGGGTTTCCATTGGTCAGATAGTGATGAAGCGGGCTCTGGTAACGGTTGTTCTTCAGATCTTCGATCACGTCGGGATAACGGTCCAGATACCATTGCGGATCGAAATACCACGAACTGCGTCGACGTCCGGCAGATGAAAATCTGATGAACTGGAAGAAGTCTCCCATGCCGAAATCATAATGCTGCCGTTCGGTCATGCTGGCAGCACGGAAAACCTCGGGATCAAAAAACGCGTGAGATTTGCGGTGTTCCTGATCGCCTATCGCAAGATAATGATCGTAACCATTACAGAAACCTTGGGACTTGAGAACGTGTGGGCTCAGGTCGGGATTGCAGCTGAAATAGTTCTCTTCGGAAAACAGCCAGTGCGGAGAGCGGCTCCGAAAGCCACTTTCGCAATAATGCAGAAAGCCACTGTCAAAAATTCCAAGCCGGATCCCCTCCCTGACGTCAGGATTCTGGCGAAGATACCATTCTTCATCGAAGAACCGATTGGGAGAAAATCCGGCTCTGGCGCCATGCTGTTTCCAGTGACGCTCCAGCCCGTCGTCGCTCAGATCAAGCTCGGACGCCTCGGCTCCGTCTTTGGCGTCCTGGCGAAGCCGCTGTCCATAGCGCGTACGATACCATTCGGCGTCAAATGCAGCCCAGAGAGGCGGACGGTCTCCAGCAAAAGCCGGGGATTCAAGGATATGATCTTTCATTGATGCTGAACCCTCTGAAGCCATTTGCTGAGCGGCCGAACCGTTATTCCACCTTTACCGCTGCTGAGCGCGTCGGCTCTGCCAGAGCGCATGAAAATCGATGGGCTGGATGTTTGGGGACGGAAATCCGGCCTCGCGGATTGTATTCAGCAAAGCACTTCGTGCGGGTGGGAACAGAAAACGCGGCGCTTCGACCAGAAGCAGAGGCTCTACCGCCTCCTGCGGAATGCGTCCCGTCAGACCGAACAGGCCCGCATAGGCGAGACTGATTTCGTATAGCACCCGGGGTGTGGGCGCATCCTGTGTCGGTGCGCTCTCGAAGCCCTGTGCCCGGATGACCAGATTGACTTCGAATGTCGGCTGATCTCCAAGCTGACGCCCTGTGACATCCACCGTCATGCCAATATGAGGCTGCGAGGGAAGGTCGCGATAGACATCCGGAGTATTCTGGACGTCAATGTTCAAGGCACGGAGATACTGCGACCCTACAATCAGGGATGAGGAGGAAGGCAGGGAATCCGATACATCAAGGCTGGCCGAACTGCCTGTCACGGTATCGGTGTATGTCTGATCCATTGGCTAGCATCCTCATGCGGTCATGACCTTTTTCATTCCGTATTGCACTGAAATGCAATGAAATGTGGTGCCATGCACTCTGTCACGATGTCGCAGTTTTGACCAGCGGGGCGATTTCAATGCATCTTTCGTCCAACAGACCTGTTTCTGGAAAAGCTCCTCAGTTTTCAGGGAAAAGTGGAGCGCTTTATTCCCTCCCTCGTGCAGTCATGGATCTTCTGAGATATGCTGGCAACGATATCGCCCTCCTGCAAACGGTCAGCACGGGCGCATGATGCGCCCGCCTGCGAACATCATGACTGCTGACAGGGAAACATTCTTCCTGCCCGCACGCCTTGTTGCGCTGCAGACAGCACGATAGGACCATGTTCATGCTCAGATTGCTCATTCTTGTTATTCTTCTTGCGGTCCTGATCGTTTTTGCCCTGAGCAATACGGATCTGGAACCCATCTGGCTGGTCTCATTCGGCTGGCATCTTTCGATTGGCACGCTTGTTCTGGGTGTCGGCGTGATTGCGCTCCTGCTCGGGTTCCTGATCGGCCTGATCGGTGACATGCAACAGCGTTCACGCGCACGTCGGGCCGAGCAGCATGTCCGCACGCTGGAGAGCCAGCTTGTAGACCTTCACCAGCGTCTCGACCGCCTGCAAAACCCGGCAGCCCCCCTCTCCTCTTCCGTTGCTTCTCCAGAAACAAAGGTCTGACTTCCAGCATGTCGCGCCGCACACGACTGATCGTAGCTCTTGATACCGCTTCGCGTACTCAGGCCCAGCATTGGGCAGACAGTCTGAGAAATGACGTCGACGCCATCAAACTCGGGCTTGAATTTACTTATGCCTGCGGACTGGATGCCGTGAAAACGGTGTCCGATGGGCATCGACTGTTTCTGGATCTGAAGCTGCACGATATCCCCCATACGGTCGCATCGGGTCTTGCCGCCCTCGCCCCGTTGAAGCCGACGCTGACGACCATCCATGCCAGCGGCGGTGCTGAAATGATTGCGCGCTCCAGAGAAGCTCTTGAGGCGGCCTTTCCCGAACAGACACAGCGCCCGAAACTGCTGGCGGTTACCGTTCTGACCAGTATGAATGCGGAAGGTCTGCTTGAGACTGGCGTGAATGCAACACCTCAGGAGCAGGTACTCAGGCTAGGAAAACTGGCTGTTCAGGCCGGTGCAGATGGTCTGATCTGCTCTGCACATGAAATAGCCCCTCTGCGAGATGCTCTGGGTGACGATCCCATTCTGGTCGTTCCAGGAATTCGTCCTGCGGGGAGTGCGGCTGACGATCAGAAGCGGATCATGACGCCTGCTCAGGCTGCCAGGGCGGGCGCAGACTGGATCGTCGTCGGGAGACCCATTACGAAAGCCGCCGATCCTGTTCTGGCTGCCAGAGCCATCATGGAAGACCTCGCCAGCGTATGACGGGGGTCAAGATCTGCGGCATTCGGGACGTTCAGACGATGGCGCTCTGTGCCCGCCTGAAAGTGGACTGGGTCGGGTTCGTGTTCTGCGAAACCTCCCCTAGAGTCGTGACGGCTGATAAGGCATCACGGCTGCACGATAGCGCACCATCCGCGAAGGAAAACGGCCCTCTTCGGGTCGGCCTCTTTGTTAAAGCAGATGACAGATCGATAGAACAGGTTCTGAAGGCAGTTCCGCTGGATATCCTGCAGATTTACGATACTGCTGACCGTGCGCTCGAAATCCAGTCCCGCTTTGGACGTCCTGTCTGGCGGGCCTGTGGCATCGCCTCAAGGGCGGATCTGCCGACAGATCCACAAATGTCAGGATATGTTGTCGAAGCCCCGAAACAGGCACAGGACAGTCGGCCGGGGGGGCTCGGCCGAACATTTGACTGGTCTCTGACGCAAAACTGGACCTCTCCCTCATTCTGGATGCTTGCAGGCGGTCTGACCCCCCAGAATATCCAGAACGCAATTCGAGAAAGTCAGGCCCCGGCAGTGGACGTTTCTTCGGGGGTTGAATCGTCTCCCAGCTACAAATCTGCTGAACTGATTGAAAAATTTATCGCAAATGCCCGAAAGGGGCTTGATCTGACGTCAAACCTTTCGTAAACACCGCCTCGCTCGACAGGAGAGATGGCCGAGCGGCTTAAGGCGCACGCTTGGAAAGCGTGTGTACGTTAATAGCGTACCGTGGGTTCGAATCCCACTCTCTCCGCCAGTGATACCCCCACCATTAGTGATCGTTATTGACCAAGGGCGGCCAAATCTGCCCTTTTCCTCCATCTGGTTTGTGTCTGTTAACAAAAAAGAACAAATAGCAAACAAAGCACGGATGGGGGTATCATTGCTGACAAACATCACCGTGCGTAGGCAAGGCCGCATCAGAAGAATCGGCGTATGTTATAGAAAGGTGACCAAGCCGATCCTCATAGAGGCCGGGGAATGCCGACGGTCCGGACGAACAGTTCCATCTACACCTTCTGTTTGGCGAAGGCATGCTCGACACGCGAACGGATCCTGCCTCTCTTCAATTATCGCTTTGTACCTAGAATAGAAGATCTGGATTTACACAGGCGAACTTAGACAGGACTTAACCAGAGAGACGAACCAAAGGTGCCACAAACACGAAGCGGTATGGCTTCGTGTTCGAACGCTGTATGGAAGTTTTCCGGCATATGACGTCATTAAAGCGTGGCATCGAATACGGTATTTGCAGCCGTTTCATCTGTGCTTTTCATGCAGTATGCTGCGAACATCGCGATCACAACGAAGCATCCCATCGGAACGATATATGCAAGCTGCATGTTTCCGCCGGTAGCGTCTGAGATATAGCCTTGCAGAAGCGGAAGGATACCGCCGCCGCTGATGCTCATTACCAGAATGGATCCGCCGTAAGCACGGTCATGACCAAGTTCATCAACGGTAAGGCCGTAAATGGTAGGCCAGCAGGGGCCAAGCAGTCCGCTGACGAGGATGGCCGCATAGACAGCCGTAAAGTCGTGCACCATCACTGCGTACCCCAGTGCGAGAATGCAGAGCAAGCTATAGACGAGCAGAACTCTTGCAGGCCGTGCATGTCGCATGAAGAAGTTGGCGACCAGCTTGCCAGCAAAAAACGCACAGAATGACAGGATCAGATATACGGAGGCCTGTCGTTCGTTGATGTGTCCCAGCCTCATGGAGAGACGAATCATGAAGCTCCAGACGCCCACCTGTGCGCCGACATACAGGAACTGCGTCAGGATACCGAGGACGAAGCGTTTGTTGGAGAACAGGCGCTTGAGGGCACCGGTCGTATCAAGGGCGTGCTTCTTGTGCTGATCCCGCCCCTTGCAGGCCGGATAATGCGTGATGCCAATGCCGATCATGACGACCAGCAGCACTCCGAGAATATAAACATATGGCTCGAGAGTGGCGTGGATCATGCCGAGTTGATGCTGCCACGCCTGAGCCGCTGGCATGGCGGAGAGCTGTTCACGCGAAAGATCGCCATCCCTGAAAATCAGGTAAGCTCCCATGCTGGATCCCAGAATGGCGCCGATTGGCTGGAAAGCACTGGCAAAGTTCAGACGCTGGGTACCGCGTCCCGGAGAGCCGAGCAGGGTGCAATAGGTATCGGCCGCAGTTTCAATGAAGACCAGCCCGGCCGCCACGACGAACAGCGCTACGAAGAAGATCTGATACGTCGCGAAATGGGCAGCGGGAAAGAACAGGCAGCAGCCGATGAGATAAAGCAGCAAGCCCAGCTGGATCGACCATTTGTAGCTGAAGCGTTTGATGATCATGCCGGCTGGAATGCCCAGCACGAAATAGCTGATATAGAACGAGAACTGTACGAGCGCGGACTGAAAGTCCGACAGCATGAAGGCTTTGCGGAACTGCCCGATCAACACATCATTGAGGCTCATTGCGCAGCCCCATAATGAAAACAGACAGCAGAGCAGCCCGAAAGCGAGCAATGGTGTGCGGTTCAGGTAAAAGCCATCCGGAAGCTGGACGACGGGATCGGACTTGGCCACGGATTGCCTCGTAGAATTTGTTGACCGCTAAAGATGAAAACTGGCGCCTCGGCGTGAGGTCATCATTCCATCATTATGTTCGTTATATTTATCTCGAATATCACATATAAAATGTTTTGTAAGAGGTGATTTGTGTGTTTTTTCTGCTCTGACTTCTTGGGGAGATCACGTTGTATGGAGATCCAGGATCGCGGGGATGCATCGGTAGCCATCTTTTCTGAGGTTGGAGCAGGATGTCCCCCGAGTTTTAGAAGGTTCGCCCTTTCTGCTTGGCACATCCCACAGTCCACCCCACCTATATGGACAAACTGGTGACAGGATGTTGCACATGATTCCACTTTCAATTCTCGATCTCGCGTTCATCACCGAAGGCAGTTCGGCGACCGAGGCGCTTCATCGAAGTGCGGATCTTGCGCAGCATGCGGAAAGTCTGGGCTTCAAGCGTTTCTGGCTGGCTGAACATCACTCAATGGCGGGCATTGCCTCCGCTGCGACTGCGGTAGTAATCGGCTATGTCGCAGGCGCTACGAAAACCATCCGGGTGGGTGCAGGCGGGATCATGCTGCCAAACCATGCCCCGCTTGCTGTTGCCGAGGCGTTCGGCACGCTGGAAAGCCTTTATCCGGGCCGGATCGATCTCGGGCTGGGACGGGCGCCCGGTTCCGATCAGGCCACAATGCGCGCGCTGCGTCGTGATCCGGCCTCTGCTGACCGCTTCCCACAGGACGTGTTCGAACTGCTGCGTTACTTTGAAAAGCCGGAACAGGGTCAGGCAGTCTTTGCCGTTCCGGGCGCGGGGCTGACTATACCGGTCTGGCTGCTGGGGTCGTCTCTCTTCTCCGCTCATCTGGCCGCCATCATGGGACTGCCATTCGCATTCGCCAGCCATTTCGCTCCTGATCTGATGGAAGAGGCTCTGACGCTGTACCGTGAGCGGTTTGAGCCTTCGGAGCGACTACAGTCACCTTATGCCATGCTGAGCATCAACGCAGTGATCGGGGAGACGCAGACCGAAGCGCAGCAGGCGGCAACATCTCTACAGCAGCATTTCGTTGCTTTACGTCAGGGACGTCCGTCGACTTTTCCTGCACCTCGATCAGTGTCCTGGAATAGTCAGGAACAGCGTCTCCTTGACAGCACACTACGTTATACCTTCGTAGGAACCGCAGAAGACGTCACAAAAAACATTTCCGCTTTCGCAGAGCGGTACAGGCCTGATGAACTCCTGATCGGTGCGCCGTTATATTCTCAGAAGGCAAGGCGAAAGACCCTCAGTGGCATCGCGCACCATTTGATGGAAAAATAATCCTATATCTGAGCACACGCGGTGGCACTGAGAGACATAGCGTAGGCTAAGACCGTGCAGCAGTTCTATGCCGCCATGGGCCACATTCCCTATGGCAGCCTAACTGCTACAAGCCGGTCTTCGACGCTCCCGGGTCAATTTATCCAGCCATTTTTTCCGTTATTGCACGTGCGGCACCTGCCCTCTGCGGACTTTAATCGGGTATGTGTCGCCTCTGGCAACAATAAGTATTTTTCCTATCTATCCACACCATCTAGTTGACAATGATTCTCATTATCGAAATAGAAAGGGGTAAATTTAGTTTTAATGAAGGCGCTCCATGAGTTTCTCCCGGCTTATCTGCGGTACGGCGTCCTGCCTCGCCCTGAGCGCACAGATCGCATCCGCAACCCCCTCTGACTCGCAGGACAAACGCACCGGGAAAACCACGGGGTCTGCGAAACCGGCAGCGACGGGTGCGCCTGCCGAAATCATCACCGTTACCGCAACGGGCCTGTCGCAGGCCGGAGCCTCGACCAAAACCCGCACACCCATCATCGAATCCCCTCAGACAATCTCGATCGTCAGCCGCGACGAAATCGAACTGCGCTCCTCCCCCACTATCGCCGACGCACTCGCCTACACCGCAGGCGTCCAAGCCGAACCGCAAGGCATCGACAACCGGGTTGACGAAGTGTCTGTCCGTGGTTTTGGGGCGGGCGGTTTTTCATCGAACAACAATTTCGTGGACGGCTTGCGCCTGCCCGCCGGGGGCCAGTGGACGCGCACATCGTTCGATCCGTTCGCCCTCCAGCAGATCGATGTCCTGAAAGGCCCCTCCGGAGCGTTATACGGTCAGACAGCACCGGGCGGCGTGGTCAATCTGGTGACGAAACGTCCGACGGAAAAAAGCGAAGGGGAGTTCTTCCTCCAGAGCAGCGGATATACAGATCTGGAAAACTGGCAGGGACAGGCTTCCGGCGATGTGTCGGGAAAACTGACCCATAGCGGCAGTCTCACGGGCCGGATGGTCGCTCTGGCGAAATATGGCGGCACACAGGTCAATGATGTCACGGCAGGCCGCTATTACGTCTCGCCCAGCCTGACATGGAAATTCGCCCCCCATTCGACATGGACACTACTTGCGCAATACCAGCGCGATGTCGGCGGCTCGACATTCCAGTTCCTGCCCGCAACAGGCACGCTTTACGCCTCCAAAGGCCGTTACATCGCCAATGATGCCAATATCGGCGAACCCGACTGGAACACATTCGACCGCAATCAGGCACTATTCGGATCGTTTCTGGAACATCGCTTCAACCGTTTCCTGACGGTACGGAACAACGTCCGCTATACCTATCTCGACACGCTCTACCGCTCCACGGTCCTCTCGGGCGATACGCTTGCGAAATGCACCAGTACCGTTGCGGGATGCGTAGCAGGAGAGACGGTCAACCGCCGTGCCGTGGAAGGCCGGGGACGGTCGCAGGGCGTCGCCATGGACACACAGCTCGAAGGCCATGTCCGCACCGGCCCCGTACGTCACCTCTTCCTCGCGGGGACGGACTACTTCTATACGGACTGGAACCATGACCGCGACCTCGTCAGCGCGACACTGGTCAAGCCGCTTCTTAACATTTTCGATCCCGTCAGCCGCGGCAGCGCGGGCTACGAAAACAACCTGTCCCCGCAGGTCTATACGTCCACGGTCAGCCGCCAGAACGGAATCTATTTTCAGGACCAGCTCAAATTCGAGCGCCTGCGCGTTACGATCGGCGGCCGTCAGGACTGGGCCAATGACAACACCTACAATATCCTGACCCGCAAACGGTACATCACCCCCTCGCAAGCCTTCACCTGGCGCGCGGGCGGAGTCTATCTGTTCGATAACGGACTGGCACCTTATTTCAGCTATGCCCAGTCCTTCCAGCCGACCGTCTCTGATCCGTCCACGGCCAAGAACGGCCTGCCCTTCAAGCCGACCACTGGCGACCAGTACGAAGCCGGCATCCGCTACCAGTACGGCAAGAGCATCTATGTCACGTTCGGCGGTTATCAGATCACCCAGAAAAACATGACGACCCCCGACCCCGACGGCGAAACCTGCGGCACCGCGACCTGCCTGATCCAGACAGGCAAAGGTCGCGTCCGCGGCCTCGAACTCGAAGGGCGCGCCACCCTTCCATGGGACATGGCCGTGATCTTCACCGGAACGCGCAGCGACGCCCGCATCCGGCAGTCCAACACGGCAGGACAGATCGGCAACTACCTGCCGCAGGCCCCGAAATGGATGGCCTCGCTCTTCATCGACCAGCGCATCCGCTACGGCGCTCTCCGCGGTCTGGGGGTCGGCGGCGGCGTGCGCTACACCGGCACAAGCTACGGCGACACGGCCAACAAACTGGCCATCCCCGACTACACGCTGTTCGACACCTTCCTCCGCTACGATGTCGGTGATGCCCATCCCGCCTATAAGGGCCTGATGCTCTCGCTCAACATGCGCAACGTCGCCAACAAGCGCTTCGTCGCAACCTGTACGGCGGTGGCCGCCTGCTATTACGGACAGGGCAGAAATCTCACCGCCCGGCTGGAATACCGCTGGTGAGTCCGCCCCTGTCCTACGCTCTCGCAACCCTGTTCATCGCAGGGGGCGGAGCACTGCTCTATGCATGTTCCGCCAACCAGAAACTCCTGAACCACCCCCTGCAAGGCAACATTCCGGTTCTGCTCGGGGTCGGGTTTCTGCCTGCCGGAACGGCCATCCTGACAACCACAACGAGCTTCTGTACCGCCTGCCTGATGGGCATGACCCTGCTCATGATCGTCTGGTGCCTGCTGCCACTGGGCGCATCTCTTCTCGCTGGCAGATCCCGGCCATGACGAAGCTGCCCCAAACCCTCGACAACCGGCACTGGGTCGCGAAAGTCTCCGCCGCCATCCTTGCGGGCGGCGGAATGACGTTCGCCATCATGGCCGACCTCGGACGACTCATCGGCGCCAATGGCGCCCCCAGAAGCCTCTCCGCTCAGGCCCTGATGTGGCTGACGGCCGTTCTATGGGTGCTGGTTCTGGGAACCTGCTTCCTGTTCCCCACCGGCCGTAGGGCCTGGGGGGTGCTGGGCGGGGGGTGCGTTGCCCTTTGGTGCATCTTCTTGCTCCTGAGAGCATTATCCTGATGAAAATCCGTTCCGATATCCTGCGCGTCTACCGCGAAGTCCATAGCTGGGTCGGGATCTGTGCCGGACTGCTTCTGTTCGTGGCGTTCTTCGCCGGTGCGATCAGCATGTTCGAACAGCCCCTCCAGAACCTGACCTCACCCCAACTCGACATGCCGCCCCCGGTGCCTTTGTCCAAGACACCAGACCTGCTCGAAAAAATCTTTAGCGCCTATCCGCAGGCGCGGCAGACCTACACAATCCTGCTAGCCCCGGACCGCAGCATTCCTGGCCGCGTGGCATGGCCTGTACACCCGCCCCACGGCCACGACGCAGGGCCGATGTTCGTCGCAACGCTGGCCCCAGACGGCGCGCTGGTCGTCCGTCAGCAGGCCATCACCCCGGTCGCGCATTTCATCGACATGCTGCATCAGGAACTGGGCATCCCCCTGCCCCATGCAATCAGCCGACCGTTCATGGGCATCATCGCGCTGCTCTATGGCATAGCCCTGATCTCAGGCGTGCTGCTGTTCCTGCCCACACTGGCCCGCAACCTGTTCGCCTTCCGCTTCCGCGAGGGGCCCCGCAAACTCTGGCTGGACCTGCACAATCTGCTGGGCTTCTTTTCGCTGCCCTTTCACATCGTCATGGCCCTGACCTCGGTGGTCTTCGCGTTCCATGACCCCATTTTCGCAGTGCAAAGCCGGGTTTTCGCCACATCCCATGCCTCCCCGCATCTTCCGACGCATACAAGGCCTCATCCCATCACTGCGGACCAACACCCCGACGTACCGCTCCTCACCCCGACCGAACTCGTGACGTCTCTCGGAACACAGGCCCGGGGCTTCGTCCCCACCACACTGGCCTATAGTCAGGGCCATGGTGGCACAATGCTACGTGTCAGCGGGCAGGACAGCCGCTACAGCATGCGCGGCCCAACGGCAGGCTTCGCCACGGTCGATCCCCGCAGCGGCAAAATCCTGTCTGCGGATTATCTCCCCGGCCATCAAAAAACCGGCTTTGCCATCCTGACGGTTTTCTTCGCCCTGCATTTTGGCAGTTTCGGCGGCAACGCAATCCGCTGGGGCTATGTCGTTCTGGGTCTTGCAGGGGCCGGCATGTTCTATACCGGCAACCGGCTCTGGATCGACGCCCGCCGCCGCCGCGAAAAGGCAGCAGGCCTCTCCCGGGACAGCCTCCCTACCAACATTCTGGCTCGACTGACTCCCGGCTGGACCGCAGGCTGCATCAGCGGAACTGCCATCGTCCTTCTGCTGGGGCTCACCAAACCCGATATCATGACCGGAAACGTCGTAGCTTCTGTTTATTATGCCGTCTTCCTAGGATGTATCGCCGTTTTTCTTTTCCGACCGAAAAAAACACAAAAATCATGAAAACGTTGAAAATCGCTTATGTTTTACGATGCTCGGCAACAGTCAGAGCAGTTACCCGACACAGCAACAGGACCTATGCACTATAAAAAGAACGGGGTTTTCTTTTACTGTTTTGAATGATAATAATTATCATTATCTATAAAACCCGAATCAGCAGCCTTGTGCGGATCGGACAGGAAAGACCGTGTCGTGCCGGCAGATGAAAGCAAGTGCGTCCTAGATGTCTATCTCAGTTACAGGCACCGGTCCGTAGATCTTGCTGCGTCCATTGTTGGATGCAGGGCGCAGGCCGAAGATCTTGTTCACGACGCTTTTGTCAAAATTGCGCTGACCCACCGACCGGAGCTGGAGATCCGACATCCCTTGGCTTACTTCCTTCAGGTTGTTCGCCGTCTTGCCATCGATACCATGCGCCAACGCAATATCCGCAAAACTTCCGACATTGCGGATCAGGGGCTGGAAATCCTCCTTGCCGATCCTCTGACACCAGAACTCCATACTTCAGGACGAGAAGAACTGGATGCTGTGGAACAGGCTCTGGCTGCCCTGCCCGCGCGCACACGGCGCGCTTTTGAGATGAAGCGATTTGAAGGCCTCAAACTGAGGGAAATCGCGATAGCACTCGATATTTCCGTTGTACGTGCTTCCCAACTTATCAACGATGCTCTTCTTGCATGCCAGAATGTTCTTGATTCTGCCGATCCCCGCACCTGAATGACTGACATCAATATGCGCTCCCCATGCTCGATAACTTCCATTCGAGCTACGAGGAGAGCCGACGAACCATGAAACAGATTCCGGATATCCCTCTTTCTGAGCAAATCAGATCAGAAGCCAACCTCTGGGCGATTGTTCTGACGGACGACCCAGATAATGACCTCCTGAAACAGGATTTTGCCGCCTGGTATGCGGCCTCCCCCCTTCACGCCCAAGCCTGGCGCGAAACACTCCACACCTGGAGCCTGACGGGACAGACCACACCAGCTTTTGCTCACGTTTCCCTGCCCGCAAAAAGCCGGAAACCGCTCAAAAAAATCCACCGCAGCAGAGTGCTGGCCAAAAGCCTGCCCATCGCCCTTGCCGCTGCGGCCTGCGCAGGACTCTGGCTCGGGTTCCCTGCAATCCAGACCGCGGCCATGGCCGATCATAGGACAGCAGTCGGCCAGAACAGCCGGATCGTTCTATCCGATGGCAGCGTCGTCACACTGGGAGGCCACTCTGCAATTGTCGTTCATTACAGCGCTGAACGACGGAATGTCACACTCCTTGCCGGAGAAGCCTTATTCGATGTCCGACATGATCCTCGTCGCCCTTTTCAGGTAAAGGCCGGCATCCTGCAGGCCCGCGACATCGGTACGCGCTTTGATATCCGAATGGATTCTACACAAATTCGGGTTGACGTTCAGGACGGACGTGTTGGAGTTTCCCGGCAAATGGAGCCAAGCCTTCCAGAGACACGACTGGGTCCGGGAGATGAACTGGCGCTTGATCTGCAAACCGGCAAAATCTCCTGTACAATAGTCGATCCCGATCGTATCGGGGCATGGCGGGACGGAACACTGGTTGTTGAAAATGATACCAGCGATCATGTGATCGCCACCCTGAGACGCTATTATCCAGGCTTCATTCTTACACCGTTCCCAGAACGAAAACTGCATCGGATTGGAGGGCTTTATAATCTCCACGATATCCCTTCCGCCCTGCGCGCTGTTCTGATGCCAGCAGGGGGAACCGTACACAGGCTCGGAACCCACTTTATGATTGTCGTGCCCACTTCGGCACATGATTTGCTGAATTAATTCCGGCCGTCCTCTTAAAAATTCTTACCGTAATCCGTCCTTATTGTAAATGCGATGCATTCTTAACAAGGACGCCACACTCTTGAAACCGACGAAGCCCTGTGAAAATCCGCTCACTGAACGGAGTTTCGAAAAATCTTCATCTCTCTCCATCCGATCTATCCTGATATTTGCGGGCGTGACTGGAACACTGGGAGTATCAACCGCAACACTCGCCGCCCCGCTTCAGCTTTTCCAGTCTCAGTCATACACGATCCCGGCGATGCCTCTGGATAAGGCTCTGGAAGTTCTGGGTAAAAAAGCGGGGCTTCAGATCACATACGATCCTGCTCTGACTTTCGGAAAAATGTCACAGCCCGTTACGGAGGCAGTGGACGCATCTGCTGCCCTGCAGCAGCTTCTCTCTGCAAGTGGATTAAATTACCGGCGCCCCCAGCAAGACACCATCGTCATCCAAAAGGCTTCTGCTGTTTCCGCCATCAGACTCGGACCCGTCAGGGTTGGCGGCCGTGTTTCCAGGAATTCTGATCCCCAGTCAGCATATGGACCGGGCGTTGGGCTGGTCGCAACCCGAAGCGCATCAGCGACCCGAACCGACACTGCCATGATCGAAACTCCAAAATCGATCTATGTCGTCACCCGAAAACAGATGGATGATCTTCAGCCACAGAGTATTGCCGAAGCCCTGCGCTACACACCTGGCGTCGTTACCTCTCCGGGGAACGTTCTCTCAAGTTCCCCTTCAAGCGATACATTCCAGCCCGTGCATCAGCGCGGATTTGAATCCTATACCTTCGTAGATGGCCTCCTGAACGGTACTTCCGTTACAGATCCGTTTTTCCTCGATCGGATCGAAGCCCTGAGCGGACCGTCTTCAGTCATGTATGGCCAGTCCACACCCGGGGGTCTTATCAATATGACCCTGAAACGCCCGACGACCACGGCCCGCCATGAGGTTAATGTCGGGTTCGGCAATTATGGCCGCTATGAAGGACAACTCGATTTCGGTGGCCCGCTTAACAAAAAACGCAACGTCCTCTACCGAGTTGTCGCCCTCGGCAATACACAGGGCTCGCAGGTCGATTACCAGCACTACAAGCGCGTTGCCATTCAGGGTGACCTGGAATGGAAAATCGATGACAGAACCAGCATCACTCTGATTGGACAGTTCGCTTATTCTCCTCAGACCATTTCTGGTGCTTATGTTCCTGCTTATGGAAGTGCCCTCAGCAGTCCTCTAGGACATATTCCTGTTAACCGATATTATGGCGACCCATCTTTTGATCGCAATTGGGACAGAGAATATCTGGGAGAAGTTCTCCTACATCACGATTTTTCCCAAAATATGCAATTCAACAGTACTGTCCGGTACGATGGTCAGGCAGACAGTCACTGCAATCTTCAGCTGGATACTGTTGATCTCGCAAATAAAACGATCAGTCGCTATGCAACCTGTAACAACAATAATAATGGACGCTCCGTCCAGATGACCAGCAACCTGAGCTACAAAATTTCCACGGGCCAGGTAAGGCACAACCTGCTTGTCGGTGTGGACTACCGGACACAGGCTGAAGACGGGAGAAGTAAATTTTCCTTCGGGAATGTTCCATCCATCAGCATCACGGACCCGAAATACAATCAATACACAATGAGCGACTATATTTCAGCAACACAGGGAAAATTCACACATTATCATTATCAGTATTCCCAATATGCCATATATTTTCAGGACCAGATCAAATGGCGCAAATTCTACCTCACGCTGGCTGGGCGGCAGGACTGGAATTCTTATGGAGCAAGACATATATTTAATCGCCCATTCACATGGAATGCTGGCATTAACTATGTTTCAAGTATCGGCCTGGCACCATATTTCAACTATTCGACATCCTTCATGCCGCAGACAGGATCTATCTATAACCATCAGGTTCTCAGGCAGGCCGATCCGCTTAACGGGCATCAATGGGAAGCTGGCCTGAAATACCAGATCCCTCATATACAGACATTTTTCACTGCGGCTTATTATGACGTAAAAGAAAATAATGTTCTGGTCAGCGATCCTGATTTTCCGAATTACGATCTTGAAATCGGACAGGTCCGTTCACGCGGTGTCGAGCTTACTGCAAATGCCAATCTGGCCGAAGGGCTGGATCTGACAGCCAGTTATAGTTATTCGCGACCAGTCAACTCAAAAACAGACCTGACAGCTGATACGATCGGGGGTGAGACAGTATCACTGCTCCACAGGACGCTTGTTTATCAACCGAAACATACTGCATCAGCCTTCATCGACTATCGCTTTCCGACATCTCTTGCACCGGGGCTGTCGATAAATTTCGGTGTGCGCTATATTGGTTCTGCGTGGGGCGACGAAGCCAACTCCTTCCGCAATCCAGCCTATGTCTTATTCGATAGCGGTCTGAATTATAATTTCGCCCAGACATTCCC
Organism: Gluconobacter sp. Dm-73; assembly: GCF_018256215.1. Classification (NCBI taxonomy): domain Bacteria; kingdom Pseudomonadati; phylum Pseudomonadota; class Alphaproteobacteria; order Acetobacterales; family Acetobacteraceae; genus Gluconobacter; species Gluconobacter sp. Dm-73. The sequence goes on from NZ_JAERLW010000007.1 coordinate 144,291, forward strand.
ATCGCTTAAAGGGTTGCATGTCCGGCTGAGTATGACAAATTCCACAAACAAAACCTATACATCATGCGGTGGTTTAGATACCTGCCAGTACGGTGAACAGCGCCGAATTTTCGGGCTCATAGGATATCGTTGGTAGTCCATCGCCCTCGCCCCTGCTGGCCTTGAAACTATCGCCCGCCGCCTCTCTGAGTGGCGGGCTTTCAAACACTACAGAGTTACCAACGATATCCGATCTGCCCCGTTACCCGGCGAAGCTGCCCCCATGAACAGGATTTGCTCGACGAACATTCCACTACATATTGTTTGTTGAAACCATTGACGAGACTTGCCCGCATATTAAGTCCTTTGAGACGCCTGCTTAACGTCCCAAAATCGTAACTCACGCCCCCATCAAACACCGTGTAGGCGGGAACATGAAAGGAATTGGCTTCGTCCCCCATGGAAAAGCCGACATATCTCATGCCCGCATTCAACGATAAGCCATCGAAAATGCCGTTCAGGGATTTTTTTTGGAATTTATAATCGACAAAGAGATTAACGGTATTGCGGGGAAGTTCGGTGGGGGCCTTACCCTGCAGCGAAACCGTTTTTCCGTTGATGTCCGTTGAAGTCAGTGTCGTACGGCTGTTATATATAGACATATATGTATAATTAGCGTTCAGATTCAGCCCTTGTGTAATATTGACGTTTGCTGAAAGTTCAACGCCCCTCGCCCGGACCTGTCCGATTTCAAGAGAAAAGTTCTGATGATCTGGATCACTTTCCAGAACATTGTTTTCCCGCAGATCATACGCAGCCGCAGTGAACAGCATTTTCGTGTTGGTTGGCTGATATTTCAAACCTACCTCCCACTGCTTGCCTTCAAGGGGATCAGCAATTCCCTTTCCATAGACGTTGGACGTTTGTGGGAAGAATGAAGTTGCATAAGAGAAATAGGGAGAAAGCCCGAAATCTGTCTTGTACGAAACACCGACATGCCACGTAAAAGCCTTCTTGAACGTACTATAATAATCGTCCCAGTCCTGACGGCCACCAATCATGACATTGAGGCCTTTCCATTTCATCTGGTCCTGAAAATAGACACCTATCTGGGATAGGGAGTCGTTCTCGGTATCCCATTTGTTGCCAGTCTGTTTTATAAAATCGCTGTAGTTATATTGATAATATTTCGGACTCAGCAGGTTTAGTGTTGGAACGGTGGAAAAATCGAACGCGTACGTTCCTGAGTCGGGCTGATCCCTGTAATCAACGCCAACCAGAAGAGTATGATGAACCGGACCCGTATCATAATCACCCTGAAGATGTGAATCGAGTAAAGCGGCCCATCCTTTAAAGTGATCAACGAGCGCATAACGCTTCATGTCGGACGTACCAGCAACCAGTCCATTACTGAAGAGTTGGGCGAAGTAACTGTCGTCATACTCGTACCGAAAATTCTGGCTGAACTGCAAATGACGGTTGAACTTATGCGAGAAAATATATTCGAACAGATGGCTCTTGTCATAAGACCTGTCGAACCCCGGATCGCCAGTATCAATCGTTGGGCTGTATCGTCCATATTTCTGGGGAAAAAGAGACCCGATTGCTGGTCCGCCGGCGGCATATCTCAGTGAAGGTGTATAATTATACTGCCCAATCAGTGTGAGTTTCGTATTTTTATCGATATTCCAGGTCAAAGCTGGCTGAACGACCATTCTCTGATATTTAACGTACTGAACCTGATCGCCCTGTGTATTTCCGACAGCGACGATACGATAAAGGAGTTGGCCGTCTTTTGTCAGTGGGCCGCTGGTATCAAACTGACCTTCATAGCGTCCATAACTACCGAAACCCACATTGAACTGATGTTGTGCCTGTTCGGTTGGTCGTTTGAGGTCTTCATTGATGATCCCGCCCGGCGCTGCCTGACCGTACATCACTGACGCAGGACCGCTCATGGCTTCCACCCGATCAAGCATGAACGGCTCCACGGTAGAAGGCGACACGCCCGTCATCAAACCGTCCACGAATGTATCACTTTGAAATCCGCGCTGATAAATATCGTGCGAATTGATCGACGGTATTCCGCTCCCTCCCATCGGGTCTGTAATTCCGGGCATGTAACGTAGAACTTCGGCCACATTGAGCGGCTGAAGATCATCCATCTGTTGTCGTCCAATCACGTAAACGGACTGAGGAATGTCGACGATGGGCGTGTCGGTTTTAGTGGCCGCAGTCGAGTGACTTACAAAAAATCCCTCGCCCGGACCATAAGCTGCCTGAGGATTGGACATCCGGGCAGCAGTCCCTCCAACCCGGACGGGGCCCAGTGTGATCGAAGCCGACCGAGTCGCAGGAATGATCTGTACGGCGGAAGATCCTGCTGGCCGCCAGGACAGACCACTTCCCAACAGGAGATGTCCCAGCGCTTCATCCGGCGTAAAACTGCCATGCAGACCGTTTGTGCGATGCTCTGACAGCGCAGGGGCCTGTGACGTGATCTGAAGATGGGATTGCGCACTGAAAGCAACCAGCGCATCTGACAGGGAGCCTGCTGAAATATCGAAACGTGATTTTGATTGCCCTGCTTCAACCTGCGCCAGAGCCGTTCCGCACACAGCCGCACTCAGGGCAGTTGTGCCACCAAGTATAAGAACCGATGCAACAAGGGGGGTCTTTAAAAATCCTGATGGACACATGGACGCAGCATTTCCTGTCTCTGCGGCTTTTTGATAATGCAAGTCATTTGCATCTTTTGCCTATGACAGTGAGATGTTTGACGTCTTCCGTTTTTCGAAAAAAAACATCCATCAGAAACTATTTTCTTATAAGGTATTGATTTAAATAAATATTATTTTTTTCGATATAAAAAGCCCATAGGACTCAATGCCCCGTCACGACTGCAAGCCACGGAGAAAAAGAGGCTATCTCTCCACCGTAAGGCCTCACGATGAGCGCAAGCGACTCCTCTGGATGATGGAGATCGTATGATCCTGTCACGCGCTTCTCCATCAGACTTCCATGCATCACCATAATGCGTGCATGTATCCAGGGCTGAAGGGCTTCCACCATCTCACCTATGGTATTGTCCTGGGCAACAAGCGTCCCTGTGCGCCACAGCGCGATTGTGTCTGGACCTTGGTTGCCCGTTGCAGCGCGCGCTCGGCTTATCTCAGCCCAGTTTCCAGCACGAAGATCCTTTTCAAAAGGAACCCCGCTCCGCGCTGAAACATGGACTTCCCCTTCTTTTACAACGACTTCCGTCTTTGACCCGTCCGTCCGCGCATCAAATTCCGTTCCAATATCCGTCGTTGTAACAGGACCTGCATTGACCAAAAACGGTCGGGCTTCATCATGTCTGACAATGAAATAGGCCTCGCCCCGCAGAAGCTCAATCTGACGTGTTCGCGGCGTGACATGCACCGTAAGCGCTGTGCGCGGAGCGAGGACGATCCTGCTGCCGTCTGCCAAGCGGATGTCGCGCGTCATGCCGGGCGGCGCGTAATAGTCTGCCCGAAGCCGAAGCATCAGATCAGGCACGAGCAGAACGGTCGCCAGACAGGCTGCGGCAAGCATGCCCATTGCAGCAACATAGCCACCATACCGGACACCGCGCTGCCTTTTCCGTCGTTGCATGACAGGAACGGATTTCATGATTCGCGCTGTAGCGTTTATATCCTGCCAGGATTGGCGATGCTGTGGGTCCTGTGCCAGCCACGCCTCAAAAGCACTTCTCAGTTCCGGATCATCACTGTCTTCGCGCAGTGCAATATACCAGCCAGATGCTGCCTTATCAGCGTTGTGAGTGTTATCCATGAGCCATTCTGGTCCCATCGCACAACAGTTTCTCAGGCGCAGCCTTCCACAGCCATGACGGAGACAAAAACGCACGCACTGAGAGATCATACCGGAAGGATGCGCGAGGCCGCGTCTTTTTCATGAAAAGCGTAGTGCACACCGCGGCTTACTGCCCTTCCCTGCGGATTTTATTACAGATTGCCATACCTTCAGCAATCAGAGCATGCACCAGAGGGACGGAAACTCCCAGAACCTTGGCAACCTCGCGCAGTTTCATACCCTCAAAATGATACATGCGGATCGCCTGAGCCTGACGGTCCGGCATCGCATCGATGGCGTCCATGATCCTGACGACGATTTCCCGTGTGGCTACGGTTTCTTCTGGAGACACCGTATTGTCAACAATACCGGCAACAGTCATGTCAAAATCAGCCGTACTGACACGTTCAATCCCGGCACGACGCAGACGGCCCAGCAGGAGATTGCGAATAATAGTCCGCAGATAGCTGACCGGGGACAACACACTGCCACTCGGCTGCCGCGAAAAGAGCAGCCACGCATCATGGACGATATCTTCAGCCAGCACGCCGTCTCCTGAGAGACGTCTGGCATACGCCAGCAGCCCCGCGCGATGGGTTTCATACAGATCCACAGGCAGTGATTCAGACTTCAAGAGACAGCTTCCCGATGCCAGACCGACAGACGGCAGTTGAGAACGACTTGCAATTCTGATGACACACAGATCTTCATTTCGCAAGATGTCTGGCTACAGCGCCCCTCCCGTCCGCATTCACGACTGTCTGGGGAAGCGCGATATCACGTCCACGTTATTTTTTATGCTGAGTTGTGAAAAAATGCCTTGCCCGAACGTCTGAAAGAACAGGGGAACATCACAGCCCGGTCGGGCTCGAAATTGCAGACCCTCTATCGGATAAGACGAGAAGGTTCAGATGACACAGAGGTGGCTCTTTTCATGGAATGAAGATGCGAATGAGTATCATTGTATAGTATGCATCAGAGTTCTGGATACGGTCAGCCAGTCATGACTACCCGGACCCTTCGCCGCTGGTTTCTGGTGCATAAATGGACAAGTCTGATCTGTACCCTGTTCCTTCTGATCGTTTGTGTGACCGGGCTGCCGCTTCTGTTTTCCGAACAGATCTGGGACACTTTTGTCGGAGACGACGATCCTCCTTACGAAACACTCCCTCCCGGAACGTCCAATGCCAGTCTGGATACGATCGTGGCAAAGGCACACAGCCTGTTCCCGGGCCAGATTGTCACGGACATTGCTCCCGATGATGATGAACCCGCCGTTCTGGTGTCCATGGCGCCAAGCTGGCAGGCCTTGAAAGACGACGAAAAATACCCGGACCGGAATTCCGGACATTGGATCAAATTCGATGCCCGAACCACCAGAGTCCTAAAGCAGTCACGACCTGCAGATGCCCCACCGCCACCCCGGACCTGGACCGGCGTCATCATGGGGACGTGCAGCCGGTTGCATGTCAGCCTGTTCGCCTATCTGCCGGGACGCCTGTTTCTGGGACTGATGGGCGGCATCTTCGTTGCGTCGCTTGTGTCAGGGACCATTCTGTATGGCCGATTCATGAAGCGCCTTCCGTTCGGGACCGTCCGACGGGATCGTGCGCGGCGCCTCACCTGGCTGGATCTGCACAATCTGCTGGGAGTAGCGACACTTGTCTGGGCAAGCGTTGTCGGATTTACGGGACTGATCAACGAACTCCAGACACCCCTGTTCGGCCTGTGGCGCGTGACGGATGTCCGACAGATTCTCAAACCCTATGCCAATCTTGCAGTCCCTGCTCAGAACCATCTCTCTTCCGTACAGGCCGCTTTTGAAACTGCGGCGAAAGCGGCTCCGGGGAATGTGGTCACTGAACTGTCTTTTCCGGGCTCTTCCTTCGGCAGCCCGGTTCACTACGTTCTTTGGACACATGGGGCTACGCCACTACGCGCACGTCTCTTCACGCCGGTGCTGGTTGACGCCCGAACCGGGGAACTGACCGGCGCATACCCTATGCCCTGGTATCTCCGCTTTCTGGAAATTTCCCGTCCTCTGCATTTCGGCGATTATGGCGGGATGCCGCTGCGCATTCTCTGGGCGCTTCTTGATCTCGTGGTGATCGGCGTTCTGGTCAGCGGGCTTGTTCTGTGGGCTGCAAAACGCAGGGTCAGCGCAGATACGCGCCTGCGAACTCTTGGCTACGAATTCGACGACAATACAGGTCTCATCGTTTCTCACGATGCAGGGGATGCGGCGCGATGAAGGCTAAAGCCGTTTCTTCCTCCATGTCCTCAACTGCCATCTGGACATGGCCGGCATCGCTTGGAGCTCTCACGCTGTCCGGCCTTATGTCGGCGCTGCTGGGCCAGCACGGCGTCTGGCTCGCCGTTTCATGGATCAGCCTGTCCATGCCTCTGGTCGTCATAACTGTCTGCCTGAGGCGTGCCTGGGGCAGACCGTCTTCAAAAGGAGGTCCCCTGTGACCGATCTCACTTCGATGTCCTTTTCCCCTTGGGACATGTTTCTCAACGCTGGTCCTGTCGTGCGGTGCGTGATGGGTCTGCTGGCGTTTGCCAGCCTACTGACATGGACCGTTTTCATCGCCAAAACGGTTGAATTTTTCCGTATGCGCCAAAGGCTGCGGAAGGCGGAAAATGCTCTGGCTGAAGCGGACACGCTGGATCTGGGAGAGGAATGGACACGGGACAACAGATCCATCGCTCATGTCCTGGTTCTTGCGGCTGAAACCGAGCGCCAGCGTTCACACGATATCCTTGATGATCGCGATGGCCTGAAAGAACGGATCGTCCTGCATCTCGAACGGCTGGAAGCGGCTGAAGGCCGGCATCTCATGCGCGGAACCGGGCTTCTGGCAACCATTGGAGCTACGGCACCGTTCGTCGGGCTCTTCGGCACCGTCTGGGGTATCATGACCTCGTTTACAGGCATTGCCGCCAGCAAGGCCACCAGTCTCGCCGTCGTCGCTCCGGGCATCGCCGAAGCCCTTCTGGCGACAGCGCTGGGTCTGGTTGCGGCCATTCCGGCTGTCGTCATCTACAATCATCTGGCCCGGCAGTCCGCTGCCTGCCGGGCGCAGGTCGCAGACCTGACGTCCCTTGTCATGCGGCTGGTCTCACGTGATCTAAGCCGGATTCAGCCGTCTGGCGGGAGTGGACAGGTGGTCCGTTTTGACGTCTCGCGGGAGGCGCGCTCCCTTGCTGCGGAGTAAACCGTATGATCCGCATCCGCCACGCTGACGAAAGCCCGCACGAAGCCAGTGAAATCAACGTCACGCCGTTCATAGATGTGGTGCTGGTGCTCCTCGTGATTTTCATGGTGACCGCCCCCCTGACCACCGTGAATGTGCCGGTAGACCTGCCGTCCTCCAGCGAAAAACCCACACCTCGACCTGAGGACCCCGTATTCCTGACGATCAAGGCGGATCACACTCTGGCTCTGGGAGAAGACACTCTGGAAACCAGCGGACTGGGCCCGGCGATGGAACGGGCGACAAAAGGAAATCACGACGAACGCATCTTCCTGCGGGCAGACAAGACGGTTGATTACGGGACGCTGATGGGAGTGATGAACAGACTTCGTTCGGCCGGCTACCTCAAGGTGGCGCTCGTCAACCTGCAAGGACAGGAAGAAGGGGGCGAAACAGCGTCAAACCCGGCTGCCCTTCCTGGAGGTACACCGTGATCGGGATGACCGGGCGGCCGCGGGAACTAGACAACCGCGCGGAGGATCTTTTCTCTTTCAGCAGATGGCAACGAGACCAGTTCCGACTGAAACATCGCGAAGACGCGCTCCGCTGGGGGCTGTCCTTTCTGGCTGTTCTTGCGATCAGTAGCGGCACTCTGTGGTACGTCATGCGGCTGCCGCCGCCGGTTATGGCCGTTCCCGCGCCGCCCCCTGCCGCCATTGCCATCGACATGGTTCCTGAACCGGTATCAATCCCGACACCGCCTACGGATGTTCCACCCGGTCCACAGCAGACACAGTCCATCCCCGATCCGGCACCCGTAGATCCACCAAAGATTACCGCGCCCCCATCCCCCGCGCCCCACCCGCCTGTTCCTGTGCCCAAGCCGGAAAGACCCCGCAGGATCGTGAAGAAACATCTCCCGGTTGCCCTGCACCGGAAGCCGATCCCGGACAAGATACCGCCAGCGGATCAGACAACCGCGCCGCCTTCCTCTGAGGCCCCCCCCGCCCCGTCACAGGCCACACCTGCACCGGGAGCGTCCTCGTCCCGTGCCTCACACGATCCTGTCACATGGCAGGGGGCGCTGCTGGCGCAACTCGAGAAATTCAAACGCTATCCCGCCGACGCCATGGCTGATCACGAAGAAGGCGCCCCGACGGTCACTTTCTCGATGGACCGCAAAGGGCATGTTCTCTCAGTAACGCTCGCCAGCAGTTCGGGTCATCCGCTTCTGGATCAGGAAGCTGTAGCCCTTCCCAAGCGCGCGCAGCCCTTGCCGCCACCGCCTGATACAGTCGAGGGTGATCCCATCACCCTGACCGTTCCCGTCGAATTCTATATTCATTCCGACCATAGCTGAAGTTCATGCCCCGTGAGAGACCAGCTCTGAATTCGATGAAGTGCCATTTTCCCAGGCACCAGAGAAAGTATGAGCGTGATATAAAACTTACCAGCTGTATCCTATACTGGCCTGAGCATTCCGGCGTTCACCATAGTAGCAGTATTGCCCATCAGCGCCGTAGGCGAAGCAGTTCGCAATATAGTTTTTATCAAACAGGTTTCTCACACTTGCAGACACTTTCCAGCCGTGCAGGGAGTGAGACAGGTTTTTCAGATCATAAGCCACGGATGCGTCGAAAAGAGCATATTGCGGAAGCCAAACACTCCCATAGGTCGCTTCGCCGCCATAAGCCTTGTTCGAATACCGCATACCCCCGCCAAAGCCGAAGCCCTTGAGCAGGCCGGAGGGCATCGTATAGAAAGCAAACAGGGAGGCATTCCCCTTGCCGGACTGGATCAGTGGCTTGCCGGTAGAATCATCCTTGACCTTCTGGAAGCTGACGGCCGCTGTAACCATCAGGTTACGGAATGGCTGGGCATGTGCTTCAAATTCGAAACCGTCCGAATGAACAAGCCCGCTTTGCAGGCTGTATCCGGTATTGGCAACGGAGACGAGCACGTTGCTCTGCTCGATATGAAAACCCGCCGCAGTCAAAAGGACGGACGTGCCGGGGATCTGGTATTTCAGGCCGCCTTCAAGCTGCTTTCCGATGGATGGATGAGCCTGACGCAGTGTTGCCCCGCCGTCATTCGACACCGTACCGGACTGTGGCTGAAAGGATGTCGAGTAGCTGATATAAGGTGAAAGACCAAAATCGAAATGATACAGACCAGACGCACGCCAGGTGATCTGGCTTGCACTCTGCCGGGTATTCGACTGCTCGAAATATTCGACCTGTCTTGACCGGTACCAGTCATTACGGAGACTGCCCGTCAGGATCAGACGTTTCCAGCGGATCTCGTCCTGACCATAAACGCCCGCCTGATGGGACTTTGTAACATAGTGCAGATAGGGCGTCAGATCCGGAATAATCATATGATAGTCCGGGTGCAGTACGTCCAGATCAGGTGCATCGCCAGAGGCTTCCGTATCGTTCGCCTTCTGCTGCATGTAGTCAAAGCCGAACATCAGCGTATGACGTAACGGCCCTGTACGGACTTTCCCCTTGAACTGACTGTCAAAGGCCAGATTATAGGTATGTTCCTGCGTCCCATAGGCTGAACGCGACAGCATCTGGCCGCTGATACCGTCATCACTATCGTAATATCCGTTGTTATAAACACTGCGATAGATCGTTCTGATGTCATCATACCGACCGCGCGTGCTGAAGCTCCAGTCATCGTTGAAGCGATGATTCAGAATGTAAGTAATGGCGCCCTGACGACGATTGAATTTTTCTGCTGATACATCGCCATCATAGAAATTGCGCGGCAGATACCCGTAGGAGGCCCGTTTGAGAGAGCCGATCAGTGGAACGCCACCATAAGAGCCGTTCTCCGGGTCATATTGGTAGTTCCCAAGCAAAGTCAGGGTCGTCGGGCCATCGCCACCGAACGTAAAGGATGGACTGATGCTGAAACGCCGGCTGCCGGTCCTGCTCAACTGTGTGTGCTGTCCGTTGACCGTCCCGTAAACGCGATAACGGACCATCCCGTCATTCGTCGCAAAACCACCCACATCCGCATCAACACGATAAAGATCGAACATCCCGCCCGTCGCATTTACGCCGCCATAGAACCGCTGATCCGTCGGGAGTTTGCTGGACATGGCCGTCAGGCCACCGGGGCTCGACTGGCCGTAAAGTGCGGAGGCCGGTCCTTTGAGAAGCTCGACGCGATCCAGCCGGAACGTATCGGTCTGGGCTACCGCAAAACCTGTCGGACTGTCCTGAAATTTCAAGCCATCCAGGAAGGTTGGAACGGTAAATCCGCGAAGATCAAAAAGATCATAGCGCGTCCCTTCCCCACCGCGTGTATCCGCAGTCACACCCGCAGCATAGCGGACGGCCTGATTGAGGTTCAGCACACCACGCGCATCCATCTCGTCACGGGTGATGACCGTCACGGACTGGGCGGTCTCGACAAGCGGTGTGTTCGATTTGGTGGCCGATGAAGCGACGGTCGATGCGAGATGAGCGCGAACCTTGATCTGCTCGACATCCTTTGCGCGTGTTTCCGCGGTTTTTGGAGAAGTCTGCGCAGCTACGGCTGCTCCTGAACGCCGACCTGGATCAGGATTTTTTTCCTGATCGGCTGCGAAAGCCGTATCATTCAGGACGATCAAAAAAAGGCCCGTGTAGATGATCCTGTTACGCTGCATACCCCACCCATGTGTCGTCACCGGCTTCTGCACCCAGAGGGTCGGCGGTCTGTTTTTTTGAGAATAACTCTTAATTGCGCTCCTAGTCATATTTGCAGGCGTCATCAACCGATGCGAAAGCCATTGGCCCGAACGCAAACAAAATCTGCCTGATCGACGATAATGGAAGGTGCCAGAAGGACGGTTGAAAGTTACGGAACCGGTGTCAGTGTGGTCGCCCGCAGGGCCCGGGGAGACATTCCGAACGTCCGATGAAACATGGTGCTGAAACTGCCAGCGTTCTCGTACCCCAGTTCAAATGCCACTTCGGAGACAGGTTGCCCGGCAGCGATGCGGGATGCTGCCTCGATCACCCGGACACGACGGCGCCAGGCAGCAAAGCCCATACCCATTTCCTGATGGAACAGTCGTGTAAAGGTCCGTCTGGCCATGCCAGCCTCGCGTGCCCAGTGGTCGATGTCCCGACAGTCTCCGGGTTGGGCGACAATGGCCATACACACACGCAACAGACGCTGATCGGCGGGAAAAATCAGCCTGTTCATAATGGGAGCGGCGCGGCGGATTTCATCGACCAGAAGCCGTGCGATGGCAGTCATGCGCTCATCCATGACAAATTCGTATTGCATGGCAATGATCTCATCCACGAGCCCGCGCATGAGAGACGAAACATCAAACATCTTGCAGGGAAGATCAGTGACCTCGGTCAGACCCGGATCGACATAAACCACCTGAAATGTAAGGTCCGTGCGGCACTCCGCCTGATGGAGCGTGTTGGCGGGAAGCCACAGTCCCTGCCCGGCCCCCATTACGAAACTCTGGCCCAGAGCGCTGACAGTGACCGTTCCTCCAAGAAACAGAGAAAGCTGGGCGCGGTCATGTCTATGGTATGTGTCCACGAAACCGTCTGTATAACGATCCGCAAAACCTACGACCGGGGGCGGACAAACTGGCAGGTCCGCCGTTCGCTTCATACCACCATGATCTAGGTGGTTTTTCTTCAAAAGATATCCGGCATGATGACCACGTCCGGTGCTCCATCATCTGTTTGGGACGGTCTCAGCCGGGTATTACACACCACTTTCAGGCTACCAAGGCGATTTTTGTATCAGTAAGACCTGTAGAGGGCCGTCTGGACTTGTCGTACAGGCTTTGCACACGACAGAGACAGAAAAACAGTTCCGTACGACTATGGACTACGCCCCATACTGCGTCATGCGTGCAAACCGGCCTTCTCCGATCTCAGGGAGGTTCGGTCAACCACGCTTGGCGTGGATAACGAGGAGCCCCGACGTTAGGCCATTGTTTACACGGTTACACGAGGCTGAATCGCCTCAATGATCCGGCATTCGGCAATCTTGCCATGCTGACATTGTGCAAGAAGTTGTGTCAGTTCCTGTCGGAGTGTCTGCAGATCGTGAATCCTGCGTTCGATATCCGTGACATGAGCTTGGACAAGTTCGTCCACCTGTTCACAGGACCGAGCCTCCTGCCCGGACAATTCCAGCAGCTCCCGCACCTGATCCAGCGGAAAGCCGAGTTCACGTGCCCGACGAATAAAACCCAGACGCGCCAGATCCGTGCCATCATAAACGCGGTAATTGCCAGCGCTCCGTGGCGGATGCGGCAGCAATCCGATGCGTTCATAGTACCGGACGGTTTCGACCTTCGTATCCGTCAGGCGGCCAAGCTGCCCGATCGTATATGTCTGCGTCATGAAGTTCTTGACCCTGTAGTGACTACAGGGTGGATATGGGGTGCTCGTCGTTTTTTTGCGAGAGTGTCGCCATGCCCTGCTGTCATGACTCCTGCTGCCCGAGTTCCGTCTCTCCTTCGACTGGTCACGATGACCGCCACTGGCACCGAGCACTCTGGATCGCTCTGATCGTCAATGGCGGTTTTTTCCTGACCGAGATTATCGCCGGCGTCATGGCGGGTTCCGCCTCCCTGCAGGCGGATGCGCTCGACTTCTTCGGAGACACCGCCAATTACGCCATTAGCCTTACCGTCACGGGTATAGCGCTGGCGTGGCGTAGCCGAGCAGCAATGCTCAAGGGCGTGACCATGCTGGTCTTCGCTCTCTGGGTGCTGGGCAATACGCTGTGGCATGCTTGGTCAGGCACTGTGCCACATGCCGAAACCATGGGCCTGATCGGCGCGCTGGCACTGCTGGCCAATGGGGGTGTTGCTCTGATGCTGTACCGCTTCCGCAGTGGGGACGCGAACATGCGCTCGGTCTGGATCTGCTCGCGCAATGACGCTATCGGCAATCTGGCGGTTGTACTGGCGGCATTGGGCGTTTTCGGCACCGGTACGGGATGGCCGGATATCATCGTGGCCTTCATCATGGGAGGACTGGGCCTGCATGGCGGGGCACAGATTGTGCGCCATGCCCGTATGGAAACCGCCAGCGTCAAAATGGGTCTGGCGGGCTGACATCAGCGTCCTTATGGCCAGTTCGATCTGAAGACTATCTACGCAGCCTGCCGGTGCTCCCGACCTTTTTCAAGGCGGCACAAGCAATTCGACTTGTAAGGTCGGCTCTCCCAGATGTTCTTGCATCCATTTAGCCTCTTCGCTTGGGGTGCGATGAAAGTGGCGCTTGAAGTCCCGGCTGAACTGGGCGGGACTGGCATAGCCGACTTTGGCAGAAATCGTGGCCATTGAACCCTTACGCCGTGAAACCATCAACCGGGCTTCGTGTAGCCGCAAAGCCTTGATGTATTGGATCGGGGTCGTTCCAGTGAGGGCCTTAAAGTCGGCGTGATAGGACGGAACGCTCATACCGGCCTCGGCAGCCAGTTCTGGCACCGACAGTCTAGCATTATAGCGTTCGCGGATCAGCGTCAGGCTATGTACAATCCTGTCTGTCGTGTCGTGGCCACGCAGCGCTGCCATCAGGGCGTTCCCCTGTGGACCGATCAGGACACGATAATGCAATTCCCGGAGTAGCCCCGGGCCAAGAATGGCAAGTTCCTGCGGATGATGGAGAGCGTGAAGCAGACGCTGGAGCACATCCACAATGGAATGCGTCATCCGGCTTGAAACCATGCTTTTTGCTCGCACTCCCTCGTCATGACCCATGTGTCCCTCCAGTGCTGTCACAATTTCAGCGGCCAGATGCAGGTTAAAATCAAAGTAGAGAGCCAGCAGAGGTTGGTCGGCGCTGGCCTGCGACGCCATCCGAAAAGGTACGGGGACTGAAACCGCAAGATAATGGTCGGCGTCATAGCGGTAGACCTCGCTATTGAGGAACCCCTGTTTGGCCCCTTGCAATACAAAGACCGCACCAGGGCGATAAAGAACCGGCACATCTTCAAGGACGGTCTCGGAACGCAGGATGCGAATACCGGGCAAAAGCGTGGCGTTGTAGCCAGTGCGCGGTGCAAGGGCGGCGGCTAGTACAAAGAGAGCAGAGGGTGTGGAATGAGGGATCATAGGATCAGGCAAGAATATTAGAGGAACTGCAATAGATAACGCGCCGGTTCAATATTATTGGTCAAGAAGTGAATGCAACCAGACAGAGCAGCGCCATGACAAAGCAGACTTTTTTCATCACAGGCGCAAATTCAGGCTTCGGGTTGGCCATCGCCCGGGCTGCCCTTGAAGCCGGTCATCGGGTGATTGGTACAGTCCGCTCGCCAACCGCAAGAGCATCGTTACTGGAGCAACTCCCGGATGTTCACGTGGTCCAGTGTGACGTCACCGAGTTCGATCGTATTCCCGCCATTGTCGCACAGGCAGAAGAAGATCACGGTCCGATCGACGTGCTCATCAACAATGCCGGGTATGGTCATGAAGGTATTCTGGAGGAATCCCCTTTAGAGGAAATTCGGCACCAGTTCGACGTGAATGTTTTCGGAGCCATTGCAGTCGCCAAAGCCTTCCTGCCGCGCTTTCGCAAACGCCGTGGCGGCTATATCGTGAACGTGACATCGATGGGTGGTCTCATCACCATGCCGGGCTTGGCGTCTTACTGTGGTAGCAAATTCGCTTTACAGGGGATTTCAGAGGTCATGCGCGCGGAAATGGCGCCGTTTGGCGTTCATGTCACCGCACTGTGCCCCGGATCATTCCGCACAGACTGGGCCGGGCGTTCGATGGTGCGGACTGAGCGCTCGATCGAGGACTATGATACTCTGTTCGACCCTATCCGGGCCGCTCGACACGAGAAGAACGGCAGACAATTGGGCGATCCAGCGAAACTCGCCGCAGCAGTGCTTCAACTCATCGCGTCGGACACGCCTCCACCTCAACTCCTTTTGGGGGGTGATGCTCTGCAACTGGTTCGTGACCGTCTCTCTCGTCTGGAAAAGGAAATTGCGGACTGGGGAGAGTTAACCCTATCGACAGACGGCTGATCTCTTTGGAGAGCAGTGCTTGATGTTTCCGAGAAGCGAACCGCCATAATATTACTCGAAAACAACGGGTTTGCTTCTGTCAATGCGGGGCTTCTCGCGGCACACCTCACCTGCTCGGAAGGAGCCCCGAGCCGATAATTTCCACCAACCAGTCAACGAAGACACGCACACGCGGAGAAAGCTGTTTGTTGCTCGGATAGAGCACCGAGAGCGGTGTGGGTGTCGGGGGAAAGTCGGGCAAAACTTCAATCAACCTGCCATTCGCGAGATCATCAATGAAGCGGTAACGTGGTGCCTGCACAAGGCCGAAGCCTTGCCGCGCGGCCGCGGCACTGGTTTCAGCGCCACTAACCAACAACTGCGTCGGCAGCATCACCTCGATCACTTCCTCTCCGCGCATGAACTCCAGCGGCAGGGGCTGGCCGGTGCGCGACGATACGAAACCGATCATCTGATGGCCTTGAAGGTCCTCCGGTGTCGTGGGCATTCCATGCCGCTCCAGATAGTCCGGGCTGGCTACGGTGACTTCTTCCATCACCCCCAGGGGGCGGGCCACCATGTCGCTATCGGCAAGAGCGCCGGCCCGCACGACGCAATCCACGCCTTCCCGGACCAGATCGACAAACCGTTCGCCCTCCCCGAGATGGACCGTCAGGGTAGGATGACGCGCGAGGAATTCGGGTAGCGCAGGTAACAGGATGGTGCGCGCGAGGTAGCCGACGACGTCTACGCGCAAAATCCCAGAAACAGTGCCAGCCGCTTCACGATCCGCGCCCTCGAGATCGGCCAAGATCGCAATGCAGCGCCGGTAATAGGCAGTTCCTTCCACCGTGGGCCTGACGTGTCGGGTCGAACGTTGCAGCAATCGGGTGCCAAGCCTGCTCTCCAGCGTCTTGATCGCAGCAGTCGCGACCGGCCGCGAAACACCACAGGCGGATGCCGCAGCACTGAAACTGCCGCGATCAACAATACGGATAAAAAGATCGAGCGTGGCAAGCCTGTCCATGAGATTGTTTCATGATGCAAAACAATGCTTTCGGAAAGGACGATCTTATCGAACGGTCGATAGGATGAGCAATATGGGGCTCCCACCAAACGGAGAGTCCCATGCCTGAAGTCAAAACAATTGCCCTCGTCACCGGCGGAAGCCGAGGCCTCGGGCGTTCGACGGTCGAGGCGCTGGCCCGACGTGGTGTTTCGTCGATCTTCACTTACCACGCCAACAAGGCTGCTGCTGACACGGTTGTCGCCAGCGTAGAACGCAACGGGGTTCGCGCTGTGGCCTTACAACTCGATACAGGCGACGCTCATACGTTTCCGGCTTTTGCCAATGAGATTCAACGCGTGTTGGGTGACTGGGGGGCTGAGTGTTTCGACTACCTCATCAACATGGCAGGGACGTCGCATAACGGTCTGTTCGGCGAGGTGACGGAGGAGGATCTTGACGCCGCTTATCGTGTTCACGTGAAAGGTCCTCTCTTCCTAACGCAGGCGCTACTGCCATTGATCGCGGATGGCGGTCGGATTGTGAACATCTCTTCCGGGCTGACCCGTTTCTCTTACCCTGGCCGGATCGCCTACGCCTCTATGAAAGGGGCGGTGGAAGTTATGACACGTTACATGGCCAAGGAACTCGGCCCACGCCGTATTGCCGTCAATACAGTTGCCCCGGGCGCTATCCAGACGGATTTTTCAGGCGGTGTAGTACGGGACAATCCGGAGGTGGCCCGGCATATCGCGGAAGCAACTGCGCTTGGACGTCCTGGAGTGCCGAATGATATCGGCCCGATGATTGCCTCGCTGCTGTCCGAAGACAATCGTTGGGTCAATGCACAGCGGATCGAGGTTTCCGGCGGCCAGGCTATCTGAGTGCGAACAGCCAGATTGAGGGCGTCTGCCATCAACTGATAATAGGCTGAGCAAATGCTTCTCGATATTGTGGTCGTTGCTGCATTGTAGGAATTCCCGTAGTCGGAGCATTTATGGGTGAGCCACAATATAGTGACTGGCAACGAGTGAGCGCTTGCAGAAAACACTGTGAGTTTCCTGTATGTCCGAGGTGAAGGCGTGAGCAGAATTTATCAGCTTCTTGCCTTCACCACTTGCACTATGTGCTATGCCCCAAGCTTGTGATGTACTCGGCCGCTAATCAATACGCTTTCGCAGGCGAGATTACGGCCCGTCCTCAGACTTCTTGCTGGACAGGTGTGACATCGGCCTCCGCGATCTAGACGGAAGAGCACGGACCGGTAAACTGCCGCCTAAATGGTAGATATGGAAAGATCGTGGCATTACTACTGATCTGATCATGTTGTGTGGAGGACAGACCAAATGGAGCAGACTTCAGGAGGCATCTTAGGTTTCCACCATGTTGCGATCATAGCGTCCGATTATCAGCGTTCCCGACATTTCTACGTTGACGTGCTGGGCTTTCCCGTCCTCGCTGAAAATTTTCGTGCCGAACGCGACTCCTGGAAGTGCGACCTCAAGGTTGGTGACGCGCAAATCGAACTCTTTTCCTTTCCGGCGGCTCCGCCTCGGATATCGCGGCCAGAAGCTTGTGGCCTACGACACTTGGCTTTTCGTGTTCAGGACATCTCTGCAGTGGTGCAGCATCTTGAGCGTCATGGTGTGGAATTGGAGCCTGTTCGAACAGATCCGTATACAGGCCGCCTTTTCACTTTTTTCTCAGACCCAGACGGTCTTCCTCTGGAACTTTATCAGGTTTGAGAAGTGTTTTGCGCCTGTTCGCTATAGCCTCTCTGGCTTTCGTTCTGAATGCCTGTTCTGGCGGATCTAGTCAGCCTCCAGAGCAGGAAACGGTTGCTTGCATGAGCTACAGGGCCATGGTGGTTGCACCAATGTCGCCCGATGCTATGCAGCGACTGCAGCAAAAATGCGCGGCCTCGCATGGCGAATAAAGACGCGCAGAGCTATCATCATTCTGAAAGCGTGACGGGGCTGCTGGAAGGTATATTGATTGCCGAAAACGTGGAATTGATCGACTGAAGAAGCGGATTGCGGTGTAGGTAAGCGATACCCTCCCTGCCCAGCCAACGACAAGGAAGCGTGTGCGATGATCCAGCGCAGTGCTCGAATGACAGCCACCACACCATGCATTAGCCCTACACACGCAGCGACGGTAATGCACGATGTCAGAATGACAATGGCCAACACCACATCTCCACGATGGATGACGGTTTGTCGTCAGGCAGGCCGAGTGTCTTATTGTGGCAACCATCCGGGACGACAGCGCTTTATCTCCTGAACTGTGCAGGGAAAGCATTCATGTCTATTCACGGATTATCGCGTTTCAAGGATAAGAAGGTTCTCGTGACGGGCGCGGCCTCAGGGATTGGCCACGCCACAGCGCTTCGGTTTCTTGACGAGGGCGCTCATGTCATCCTCGTTGATCGGGACAAGGCAAAGCTTGATGACGTTACAAAGGTGCTGGACCCAAAATATGCCGTGCCATCCCTGACGGATATTTCTGCTCCGGAACAGGTTGAGGATCTCTATAAATTTGTCGAGAAGCAGTTTGGAACACTTGACGTTCTGGTGAATAACGCTGGAGTGACTGCTATGGGCACCGTTCTGGATTGCGATTTGGCAACCTGGAGCACCGTCTGCGCGACAACCCTCACCGGCACTCTCAACGTTAGCCGTACATTTCTCCCTATGCTGATCAAAGCGAAAGGCAACATCGTCAACACCGCTTCGGTTTCTGGCATGCGAGGAGATTGGAATACGGCGTATTATGATGTCGCAAAAGGAGGCGTGGTGAACCTGACCCGCGTCATGGCCATGGACCACGGCAAAAAGGGTGTGCGCGTCAACGCAATCTGTCCCTCCGTCACACGTACGGCCATGACGGCAGAAGCGGTTAAGGACAAGGGATTCGTCAAAAGTGTGGAAGATCGGGTGCCATTACAGCGCTTGGGAGAACCAGAAGATATGGCCGCCGCCATTACATTTTTAGCGAGCGCCGACGCGTCCTACATCACAGGTCTCATCATGCCCGTGGATGGCGGCGTGACCGCATCAAACGGCCAGCCACCATTCCCCATGTCATAAAGCCTAAAGTGCCTTCAGGCGGCTTCCAGCGTCCTTTCGTCGGAGTGCGCTCGAAGGCACGGACACATATCTGCAGATGGAGACAATCAGGAATGCGCTCTAGGTCGGATGTTTTGTCAACATGAGCTAGCCCAGCGAGCCTGTTCCAAAAGCCAGCCCCGCAGCTGCAATCAGAGCCGCATAATAAGCGTCTGAACGACTGATATTGGCATCAAGAAGTCCATTTTGCGCTAACTCCGCTTGCGTCACAGATCCTGTCCCTGCGCGATACGACAATAAAGCTGCATCGAAATTCGTTTGCGATGCCACGCGGAGTTTAGAGGCTGCTTCGTAGGCCTGAAGGCTGGTATGAAGAGCATTTTCCGCCAAAACGATCTGCTGGACTGCGCCATTAACTGTCTGCTGAAGAGTGGCCTCTGCACTATCTTCTTGGTCTTGTGCACGTTTGACAATGGCAGAGCGCAGACCGCCGTCAAAAATAGGCACGCTAATACCGCCAAGAATTAAAGTGCTAAAGCGATTTCCTGAAAGATTAAGAGTAGGAGAAACACTATCGCTGGCACTCGGGATGGAGGTCAGGCTCGTTCTTCCCGTTGAATATGCCACATTGCCGGTCATAAAAATACTTGGAAGAAATGCCGCTCGCGCTGCAGAAATTCGGCTTTTGGCAGAACGTGTTGCAGCATAAGCAGCCAATACATCAGGACGACGTCCAACCGCGGCCTTAACCACTTCATCGCTCAAACGAACGTCTTCTAACGATAAAGGACGACCCGATACGTCTTCAAGATCGAGGTGTGAGTTTGTTGAAACACCCATATTATTAAGTAACGCCAGATAGGTATTCTGTTCTTCACCTTGAGCTTGCACAAGACGGAGATTAACCTGTGCCGTAACCTGCCGTGCTTGAGTGACATCCATAATTGTTCCCTGCCCCTGCTTCAGTCTCGCTTCGGCTGCAGCCTGCACATGCTCTGCGTTTTCGAGAGCAGTTTGCAAGAGTTGCGCCCGGGTGGATGCCGCTGCATGCGTATAGAAGGCAGTGGTAACACTATAAATTATTTTTTGATGTACACCTGTGAATAAAACATTTGTGGCCAGCTGGGCTTGGCGTGCGGCGCCAATCAATGCCTCTCTTCGACCAAAGTCAAACAGCAACCAGCGCAAGCCTACAGTTTGTACTTCAGCTGTACCTGAGCTTCCCCGCCTCGGGGTGCCGTTAATGCCGATGGATCCATAGTCATCCGCATTCAGAGAGGCTTCTGTAGTCTGACTTCTTGCCCGAGACCAACCTCCTACAACAGTCGCCGTCAACGTTGGAAGATAGGTACTCTTGATGATGCCAACGGCCAGCGCAGCATCCCGTGCGGTATTCCATGCTTTCCTCGTTTGAGGATTAGAAGACTGCGAAATATCAATTAATTCCGCTAAATTATAGGGAGTTTTTTTCTGGTTATTGATTAATGGCGCACTCCCCTCAATAGCCGCGTTTGGATTGGAAGGAAGGATATATTTTCCAGGTAGAGATAAAGCGGAGATCCTTTTCTCTTTTCCAGGAATAATGACCCCTCCAGACGTGACATTAGGGGTCCATGGATGATCAGGACCGGAGGGTGCTGTATCCAATTCTGACGTCGCGCATCCTGATAAAACAATTGTTAATGAAGCTATTAAAAACGTCCCTCTTTTGCGTTTTATCAATTCGATGTCTCCATATTCATAAATATTTTATTTTTCGATTTATCTATAATATTTATTAATTTTCCGAAATCTTCTTTTTGAAGCTGTGAATGCATTACCTTTATGAGAAACACTTGATTTTCATAACATAACAGAATTTTCAAGATTCTGAATCAAAGAGATTAAAGAAGCGTTGATTGTGTCTTTGGTCCCTGATTTTAGGGTATACTGGATTGATGGATGGTTCTGGATAATGACTTTTTACTCTGCGTTTGCAGCGGCATTAGATATGCAATATCCGTGGGGAGATTGTTTTTTCATGCTCTCTGATACTATCCTTGCGCTTTCGCGCCTACCGGGCGCCACAAACCCTTATGAAATTGCTTTTCTGGCATGCTTTCATAGTTTTGGGAAATGCGATCTTTCCTCCAATCGATAAAGCTTAATTCTGGCGGATGAACAGTTCTTCATAAGATCGAGAGCGCCCTTCCGGAGATTTTCCGACGCCCCAGCGCCAGAGATTTTTTGCATCGTCTGAAAAACGCCAATAGGCAGCTACGACAACGTCGTCCCCAAGCATCTCCAAAATTTCGAATTCCCGTTCCGAGATCTGGCGAACACGTACACTGTCAAACCGCACACTCCCCCGCAATGGGCTGCTTTCTCCGGTCAGGGGCGTATCATAGTCGAGCGTTTTGACAGGCTGGCTTTTGTCAGTATCGTTTTCCGAGTGATAAATCAGCCGCCCGTCTTGAAAATTGAGCCAAAGGCGTAAGCTCATATCAGGAGGAAATTTTCCATCGCTCCATGAAGAAGAGGCATTTTCAATCATCCATACACCATTGAAAATTTCAGACATCATACGATTCCCGTGAAGTATTACTTGAAGATGTATTCTGGCATTCATCGATCTGCCCGAAATATCCTGTCAGCAGACAGCACACTGCTCCGAGCACACCGAGTAGACACGGTAAAAGCAATGCATTGGGCCAGCTCAGCCCAGTTTTAAGAAGATGAGCCGTCAGAACTGGCACAACACCCGCAGCGAGATTCCCGCAGAATCCAGCCCACCCAACGACCACGGCAGCATGATGACGGGTCAGTTCCTGTGCCAGAGTCCAGATCGACACCTGACACGGACCAAGACCTGCCAACGCGGCGCAAAGCAACACTACCGAGGCGATAGTCCCGTGACAGAGGGCCGCAGCTTCCAAAGACAGCGCACTTGTTACGGCTCCTGCAGCACCAAACAGCACCCTGGCCTGAAAAACCGATCCTGTTCGCGCATAGATCCGATCGCTGACAAAGCCACTGGTGACAACCGAACCGTAAAGACAGAACCAGGGCAAACTAAATACCCAGCCCATCTCCCGGTAAGACAGATGACGTGCCGAGAGAAGATATTGAGGTAATGTCACATGATAAAAGGACTGAACTGCCAGCATGCACAAATAAAAGCCGCCGATAGCCCAGAAGCCTCCTGATGTGGCAAGTTGATATACAATATGTTTGTCGGGAAGGAGTGCTGGCGTGTCTTCCCGATGACGGTACGGACCATCGCGAAACAGCAACAGCCACACGACGCTCAGGACTGCGCCAAAGCATCCGAAAACGAACAGGCACCGCTGCCAGCCGAACATCAGCGTCGTTTCGGTCGTCAGGGGGCCGGCGAGAGTGGACCCCAGATACAGGGCACCAAGTAATACGGCATTGCCACGTGATCGCCGCTCAGGAGCAAACCAGTCATGCACCGCCACAACACTCGCGCTCCAGTCCGGCGCCTGGAATGCCCCCATCGCCATGCGTAGCACCAGAAAAGATACAAAACCGGCTGAGAGCGGCATAAGCATCGTTGTTACGGACCACAACAGACATGCCATCCCCAGCGCGCGGCGCGGCCCCAGCCGGTGTACCAGCCATCCGCTAGGCAGTTGCATGACCGCATAGCTCCAGGACAGAGCGGAAATCACCAGAGAAATATGGACATAATCAAGCCCCAACGTCTGTCCGATACGCGGAGCAGCGAGCGCGAAGCTGTTCTTGTCGAGTGCCATCATCAGGTTGACCGGAACCACAAGACCAACCAACGCCAACCAGGGACGCAGACCATCTCGCTTGGACGTCAGTTCTGAAGTCATGCGTCGGCCGAAACGGGCGCCAGTACAGGCGCCGTAAACCGCAGGTTCTCTAAAACGGGCAGGATACGACGCGCATGAGCAATGCGCTCCCGGTGCAATGTCGCAAAACCAAGCGCTGGTTCCTCACCCAAAGCCAGTGTTACAACACCAAGCGGATCTACCACCATACTGGCGCCAATATTGCGCGGACCACATTCTCCAACAGCTACGACATAACAGGTATTTTCAAGCGCCCTCGCTACGGCCATGACTTCCCAGTGACGCTCCTTGGATGGCCCCCACACCCAGGCAGCCGGTAGGAGGAGAACCTCTGCACCTTCCAGCACCAAGTGGCGGGCCAACTCGGGGAAGCGGACATCGTAGCAGGTCATCAGACCCACCCGCATTCCAGCAATTTCCAGAACCGGTGGCAGATCCACGCCGGGAGACGTTCTTTGGGACTCTTTCATGTTAAAGGCATCGTAAAGATGCAGCTTGCGATACAGCGCAATAAAGGCACCATCCTTCATAACGAAATGCGTATTGAAAAAACGTCCCTGCCCGTCCGGAACATTCACGCATCCTGCTACGGCGATTCCGTAGCTTGCCTGTTTCACCCCTTCCATGAAGGGCCCATCAAGGGGCTGGGCGGTCCGAGGCATGATTTCCGGATCGTTGATATCGCGGGCCAGAATACCCTCAGGCAGAAGCAGGAGGTCGGCGCCTTCCGTTTTTGAACGTCTGATCAGTTCCAGACACTGCTTCTGATTGGTTTCCCAGTCCGCAGCCACTGCAAATTGTCCCAATGCGACTTTCATGATCACAGTCCCCTCTTAAAAACCGTAACTCAGACGGCCGCCAATAAAACGCGGTGCTCCGGGTACATGCTGATATGTCGTGCTCTGCGATGACGACGTGATGCTGTAGTGCCGGTCGAGAAGATTCGTGACGTAGATCGTGGCATTCCAGCCCTGTTTCTTGTTCCCGATGGTGGCATATGTCCCCATCAGGAAATATGGCGGAAGTCTGTAGGCACCCGTCCCGCCGATCGTCATCGCCTGTGAATCCCGGTAATTACCATTTACGCCCAGATCCGTAGACAGGCCGTAGGGCAGATTAGCGCGATAGGCGATGCTGCCACTCAGCGTCAGTTTCGGAATCCCGAGATCAGCGCCGCGATAATCCGTATAAAACGCCTTATAAACTCCGGTTGCGACCCGGTTGGCGTTCACGGCTGGTGTATTGAGCGCATAAAAGGACGTGTAGGAACCGCGCTCATATCCCATGTTACCATTGATATAGATGTGGGATACCGGATGCGCCTCGGCACTGAGTTCAATACCCCAGATTGCCGAATGGGGAACATTCACATACGTCCCCAGCGGACCGTAATTGTTCAGCAAGAAACTCGAAACGACCTGCTGATTATGGTAGTCATAATAGAATGCTGCACCGTTGAGGCGCAATTTTCCTGGCAGGGGTTCACTTTTGAAACCCACTTCATAAGCCACGAGGGATTCTGGCTTGAACGCCTTAAGCTGCGCCTGCGCAACCGTGTTGTTGGCAGCAAACCCACCGGGCTTGAACCCCTTGCTGACCTTGAAATAGGTTTGCAGATGTTCTGTCAGCTGTGCCTGGATCCCAAGTAACCCACCCAGTTGGTTCGTTAGCGCCCCTTCAGGGGCGAAGTCTAAAGTGTTCACACCGTATTTGATCGTTTTGAAATTCAGAAGCTGGCGGTCGTCTGACATGTGGTTCAGGCCACCAAACACCGTAATGATTTTCGTAAGATCGTAGTTCACGTTCACATACTGCGAAAACGCCTGCTGGTTCTGATCGTACGCACTTTCTGAAATATATCCGCGCCCCTGATAATCGCTAAAATTGTTATAAAACTGCTGTTGCATGCGGGAGCGATTGTAATAGGTGCCTACTGTCCAGTGCAGTTTTCCTGGTAAGGTGGAAACCAGTTTCAGTTCCTGCGAAAAGACGTCGCCATTCACATTTCGATAAACGTCGCCAGTCGCAAGTTCTGTACCATCCTCATCCGAGTATTCGCCCTGACGCTCTGTTTCGAACGCCGAAATGGATTCCAGACGTGCAAAACCCAATTCCCGGCTGATCCGGAAATCCGCACCCCAGAAAATGTTATCTTCAGACGGTTTCAGACTCTCGGGACGCCCAACAAGTTTCGCAAAACCGGGCTGAATTCCCCAGGCCGTCTGGCGGTAGCCGGAGAATTTCGGATATTTCTGCCACGCTGGCGCAAGGTTGATAACCGGATTGCCATTGACCAGTTCAGACAGATCCCGTGTCCAGTGTCCTCCCAAGGCAATGACCGTCTTATCGTCAGGGGTCCATTTCAGTTTGGCGCGAAGCGAGGTCTGGTTCTGGTCGCCGAGATGCGCCCCATTCAACGGGTTATACTGCCATCCCCCGCCTTGTGTTGTCTGTGCTGCAACTCTGAACGATAGATTCTTGGCGAGAGGACCGGAAACAAAGCCACTTGTCCGCGAACGCGCATAACTGGCGATATCCTGGGTAATATTCCCGTGCCAGTCAGACGTGGGATCATTCGACTGTAGCGAGACCTCACCACCCGTGTCTGGCATGCCATGAGTAAAGCCCATCGGGCCCGGCGCAATATCCACATTTGCGATATCGAACATCATGCCATCCGTCATGGACGAAAACGGATAAGCTATTCCATCAAGATAAACCATGACGGATGAGACGTTGTTCTCATAATAATCATCCATCCCAACGCCCCGCAGATGATAGTTGATGCTCTGCGTCCCCTTCAGAGATTGTACCGTGAGATTGGGTGCCAAATTCTGAAGATCGGTCACGGACACAACCCGGCGCTCCAGCAGGGTTTGAGCCGAAATCCGTGTATTGGAATCAGGCTGACGCTGCGCTTGGGCAAATGCAAAAAAATGCTGTCCCTGCACCTGAAGGCTTTCGGCCTGAGATGCCTGCACCGCAGTTCTTTTCTTTGGCACTACCAGTGGAGCAGCTTTGCCCGCAAGATGGGCTTTGAAGCGCTTCGTATGCGGGATCGCCGTCTCCGCCAACGCTGTCGGCATGTAAATGAGACATGCGGTTCCGCAGAGAAAAACTGCTCCGGCCGAAAGGGGGCGTCTCTGCCTGAATGAAGGAGGCATGCTCATCATGTCGTTTCGATCCGTGTTCTAAAAAGGGTCGGCAACGAAATGATTAAGGGGTCTTCACTCCTCTGGCGCAAATGATATTACGTTATTGGACATTTATTTGTTGGAATCACGATATGGAAGAGTTTAATCAAGAATGGTTTGTAAACCGCCTGCATGACCGCTCTGCCCGGGGTCTCGCACGGCAGATTTCCGCCCTGATACAGAGTGGAACACTGCCGGTGGGGACACGTCTGCCCTCAATCCGGGATCTGGCTTTCGGTCTGGGTATCAGTCCCGCTACCGTCTCCATCGCTTGGACCGACCTGCGGAAAAGGGGAATTATTGCCGGGCGTGGCCGACGCGGAATGCATGTGTGCAATATGTTTCTCTCGCCCCGCCCTGTCAGGCGCACGGCAAGTCTCAGCTCTGAAAATGTCAGCCTCAATCTGACGTCCTATACGCCAGATCCTGGCCGCCTGCCCCATCTCTCCGATGCGTTCGAGGCACTGACCTCTATTCCCAACCTTAATACTTATAACGACGAAACGATTTCTCCGGCTCTTCGCGCGATCTGTGCCGCGCACTGGCCCTATCCGGCCGAGGATTTCATGGCGACCAATGGTGCCTACAGCGCTTTGTTCGACACCATGCAGGCGCTCATTCCTCCAGGATCCACTGTGGCGGTTCAGGATCCTGCTCCCATGCGAATTCTCGATATTCTTGATTACCTGAGTACCTCGATCCTCCCGCTGCAAAGTGATACCGACGGCATTCTCCCCGCATCGTTGGCACAGGCTCTGGCTAGAAATCCGACGGCACTATATCTGCAGCCCAATATCAATGCTATTACAGGTCAGCGTATGTCGCGCGCGCGCCTGCACGAACTTGCCCAGATCCTCAGAACATCTCCCTCGACATGGATCATCGAAGACGACGCTTTTCCGTGGTTTTCGGACGTGCTGGCAGAAAGCATTGGAGTATGGCTTGGTCCACGCGTCATCCATGATTATTCGTGAAATCCAAGCCTATCGCAGCTTTGGTCCCGTCTGGACCAGTCGTCTGTTGCAGACTGTCGCCGCCCGACTTCTGGAGAATGAGAAAACTCACCAAACCATCCACGGAAACTATCGCCATCATCAGGAACAACGCCATGAAATGACCTCTGCTCTCCGCCACAATGGCATCGACATCCCTACCGGAGAAGGTTTCAGTTTCTGGATTCCTGTTCTGAATGATGAGGCCGCCTGTGCTTCTCTTGCTTCGCAAAACATCCGGGTTTCGGCTGGCCACCAATGTTCCTTATTGGCACCCTCTCATATCCGCTTCTCGATTTCTCACCTCTCCGGCGATTTCGAACGCATCGCGGCTGCCATACAGCAAGCCGCGAGAAAAACGACGTCTCCCGCTGAACAAAGCGATCTGAAACCAGTGTGATGAGTTGGCTGTTTGTAGAATGATATTATTTCAGTGGAAACGTGATCCTATGAGCCGCCCTATGCCGGGTCGTCGACAAAGAGGACGATACGATTGATCGCTCCCTGCCTCCGACCCGGACTGAACTTCAGAAAGGCGGAAAATATGAAGTCTCTAAAGTAGTCACTTTTTTAAGCTCATCTCGGTTTTGTAACAAAAAAAATCAGAAGACGGAACCCCCGAATTCGCCAATGTAATATGTCGTCGCAGGCAGACTTTCGCTGTCCAGAACAATAGCGATATGTGTCGCAAAGGACGGAGCGCCCCCCGCACCTGCAAGCGAGATATCATTTTCGCCTGAACCTGCCGATGGCAGCCCCAAATAAGCACACGCAAAACCAGCTTCCATCCACTGGGTGCAACCCTGCTTTGGAATTCTGAAATCCGCTTCACCCGCGAACAGATCGCGTGCACCAAAGTTCGGCCTCCCGAAGCTGTCATAACCCACAATCGACACGTAAAACGCTCGCGCATAGAGAGGAAAGACATCATCCGAGTAGGCTGCTGACTGCGAATTCGTTGAAAGAACCTTACCAGTCTGTGTCAGATCGTAGGGAAACAGGCACTGGATATTGAAAAAACCTGACTGATAACGATCGATCGGGATACAGAGCACGACGCGGTCGTTCCGACTGTTACCCTGGGTCGTGACCGCCAGCGCGGCAGGATTGCCGTTGACGGTATAGGCCGTGCTCATGGCGACTGACGCGCCATCCGATACCCATTGGGAGACCGCATCGGCATCGTCGGAGTACAGGCCGCCAGCCAGTCCAATCCCATCCCGACACAATACGGACTTGGACTGCGGAATAAACTTTCCTGACAGTCCCAGTCGATCGGAGGTCCCGTTGATAAACGTCCCGATATTGGGGTTGCCGGTATTCAGCATGTTAAACGTTTTGATCGACCCGG
Source organism: Gluconobacter sp. Dm-73 (assembly GCF_018256215.1). Lineage (NCBI taxonomy): Bacteria > Pseudomonadati > Pseudomonadota > Alphaproteobacteria > Acetobacterales > Acetobacteraceae > Gluconobacter > Gluconobacter sp. Dm-73. Next base: position 172,731 of record NZ_JAERLW010000007.1, read on the forward strand.
CGCCATAAGCTGCCCGACCATCCGCACTTGTCAGGTTGTAAAGCTGGGTCCCGTAAAAACAGATCTGTGAAAGGTTCTGTTCCATCCAGACCGGTGGCGTCTTATAGGTCGCCGAATTTCCGGCCAGCAGGATCATCCCGCCAAACCATCCCAGATATCCACTTCCGGTACAATGAAACAGCGGCTTGTTCTCAGTCTGAGGCCCCCACATTTCGCAATGCACGCCATGCATCTCGATGCGACCGGTGTTCTGGATGACGATCTGGTCCGAATAATCCAGAGACGTTCCATAAAATGTGATTTCAGCCCCGCCCGGATTGAACACAATTCCTGTCGAATTTCCAAGACTGCCGCCGTACCAGCGGAAATTTTCGCCCGCATTAACGCTGCCCGCCAGGAACTGGACCGCATATAACGCAGAGGACGTTACGGAGCAGTTCCAGTATTCGGCGAGATAAGCCCCGTTACGCCAGTCAATCCCAACACCGAACCCTTGTATGGAAAGATCCTTAAAGTTGTGGATCGTGCCGTCCGTGTTCTGAAATGAATTATAAAATAAGCCCGTCAGACCAGCATTACCCGTCGGCCCAAGGATCGTAAGACCTTCGATCAGGACATTATTCGAATAGTGCTCCAAGGCACCATCACGTGTCGAAAGAACTGCGCAGTTCCACCGCAATGCCTTGACGGAGACGCTCGTAACGCGAACATTAATATAACCCGAAACCGAAATGGTCAGCCACGCGCTACCAGCTTCTGCTACATTGAATGCAAACGAAATCTCGCCTTCAACTGCTGGATCTGCCCAGCCGGTGTCTTTGAATACATAATTGTTCCAGGGATTATTTCCAGACCCCGGACCGTTCGCACTGAACGAAACCCCGACATTCCCCGGCTGTCCGTTTCCATTCGCATAAGATGCCCCGAGCGTAACCTCATACTTGACGTCCAGCGTATAATTTCCGGCCGGCAACGTGAGCTTTTGGCCAAACTGCCCATAATGGCCGGTGGAGTTCGACATGGCGACCGCAGTTGTAATAGACGCCGCGCCATCGGAGATCTGGTACGTGCCGTCGCCCCCCGTCCCCGTCAGCAGTTTCGTGATCGTCGTCCCTGAAGCGAGCGTGTTGTCGATGTCATAAACCACAGAACCCACAGCCAGCGCAGGACTTCCTGAAAACCCGGTCACGGTCATAACACCGCCCGAGACTGTCCCGGTCCAGGCTCCATGGGCAGCCGGATCGGTAAATATAGCCGCACCGGTCGTAAAGGTTGTATCTGTGATCTGCATTGCCGGGTAGATCGTGGCGTTAGACCAACCTGCACCGCTTGTATCGGAGAACGTACCGTTCGTCACAAAATCCTGGCTGTCAGCGGCGGTTTCCAACGCCGTGAAATCGAAAGTTGATCCACCGAACGACCCGAATGTAGTACCCGGAATCCAGACAAGAGGTTTGTCATCGGAGGCAACCGCACTGTTGCACATCATATAGGCCCGCTTTGGACCGGAAACACCATATCCCGAGAGGGAGGCAGCCTGAATCGCCAGCCAGTCCATTTCCTGTGACAGGCTATAAGCTTTGGGAAAAACCGATTGCAGATCGGCCAGTGTGGCAAACATCGTTGAAGCCGGGTGCGAGGTGCCATCCCCGATTGCACCGTACCAAGCCGGATCCACCCCGCCCTGAAAAACGCGGCGATAGGTTCCGGCGCCCGCCGTCGCAATGACGACACCTCCATCCGCCACAAGCCCATCAGATGCCAGAAGAAAAATTCCAGCAGCCCCTCGCGTCTGGGCAGTCCCGTCCCACGATGTCAGTGTAACCGCAACAGGTGCAGTCTTAAGCGCCCTGAACTGCATTACCGAAGACACCTGCGCCCGACTACTGGCCGCCAGCACATCCGTAACGCTCACACCATCGAGCGTACTGAGGGCATCAAGCGCACCGGACTGAATTGATTGGTTGATGGACTGTCCGCCATCTGCATCGACCTTGTTACCAAACGCGCTGGCAATCTGAGGTGATTTGACCAAGCCGATCATATCTGGCGTATCTGTTGCGGATCCCCAGAGTGGCGTAAAATTCTGGACCATCACAAGTCTCCATTACTCAATTTTATGAGGGTTTTGAGGTCAAGAAAAACGACGTCTGTCCCCGACGAGGCTATTCTTGACCTCTCTCCAGTTTGATCCGGTGATAATCCACAATGACCCATACCGACCCGCCTCATCGGTACAGACAGCGCTTAGTGTTTCCAGTGGAGAAACGCACTTTGCTTCATCGACGGAAACAGCCTGGAAGCGGCAATATGGCGATAACCAAACCAAACTGCGCGCACCAAGAAAAATGATCCGTCAAGACGGGATGAACAGGGGGGACCGCTGTGGATTTACAAGGTCCAGCCCGATATAGCGGCGAGAAAACGCCGCATATTTTTCTTTGTTTCCATAAAGCCGCTTCCCGGCTCAAGAGTCGCGCTGTTCAGATAAAGAGAGCGGCAGATTTCTATCTGAACAGCATGTATTTTTCCTTCCGGTCTTCCATAATGCTGCGTAATATAGCCTCCGGAATATGGAAAATTTCTACGAATCGAATAATTACTATATTTTATTTCATCTTCTATTTTATCTATTATTTCTTTACTACAACTTTTCCCGTGTATGTTACCAAGTACAATATCGCCTGAACGCGCATAAGGTAATTTAGGCATCGAGTGCATATCGAGAAGGACTGCGTATCCAAAGCGCAGACGTGTTTCTTCCAAAATCGTATCAAGAGCCTCATGGTAAGGAAGCCACGCTGTAGCAATTCTTTTTCTTAATTCCGAAAGTTGCAAGGGATGTCGATAGATCTGGCACCCCTGCGAAATACACCGCGGAATTACTCCAAATCCAGCCTGTACTTTGGCGGTTAACAGAACTTCGTCTTCAGGAGGCGTGGGAGCAAACATCTCCGGATCTACCTCGCGCCAGTCTCTATTCACATCGCACCAGGCGCGGGAAAAGTTTGCGCTCAGCAAAGTCGCTCCGAAATCAGGGGCGTCCTCCAGCAGCTGATCCATGAAGCGATCTTCAATCCGCTGGAGCTCAAAAAGAGACAGGGATGCACTGCTAAGAAAATCAGAAGGATAATACCGCCCTGAATGCGGAGAAGACACCACGACAGGAGTGGGAGTATTCCGCGGATAATCTACCTTGAACGACGTTAGAGGCGAAGGAATTTTCATAATTTTCCATATTCCGCCTCAAAGGGGGTTGCAAGGCTTAGCGGACACCGTTAAAAGCCACCTCACCGGACCGGGGGCGCATAGCTCAGCGGTAGAGCACTACCTTGACATGGTAGGGGTCACAGGTTCAATCCCTGTTGCGCCCACCACTCGGTCCGGTGAAAAAATCCCCAAAATCAATCGCTTAGTACCGAATTTTCAGACAAACGATCTTAACCCGTCAGTTCAAGTTTGTTCATATTAATGCGCTTAGCGACATTATGATGTGTGCAAAACTGGTGCAGGTGCTGCGGCGCCAGCGATCTCGTGCGAATCGCATCCTACTGGATCCCCAGCCATTCCAGAATTTCATCTCGATAGGCGTCCGGCATCACTTTGGCGTAGCGCGTGACCGTCGTGATGTTGCCCCATCCGCCGTCAGCCTTAAGGCGCATCAGATCCTTGTGCAGGCAGTATTGCCAGCTTGCCCATGTGTGACGGGCATCGTGAGGAGTGACGTCTGGCACAAATACGCTCTTCGGCTTCTCTTGCCCCACGGGCGTCCAGACGCGCATGTGTCCTGGCAGACCCGCTTTGCGGCAAGCCACCGACCATCCAGACTTGATCTGGCCGCCACTCGTTCGGCCGTTTCCAGAATAAGCCTCTCCGATCTCCCTGCCCTGCCCGTTTCTTGATTTCCTCGCGCGAACGGGACGAAATACGCGCCCATCCCGGTTCGGCAGAGAAGCCAGCGACGCACAGACGCGTGGCGGCAGATCGATATGCCGCTCGTTTCCTTGCTTCTGCCAAACGACGGCCCGCCCTCCTCTCAGATCCACGCAGGCCCAGTCAAGCTCAAGAGCCTCTGACATGCGTGCGCCCGTGCCGAACAAGAATACCAGAAGCGGCTTCAGGTGAGGCGCAGCATTGTCGATCAGGCGCCTCACTTGCTCCGGGCGGAGATAGACCGTTCGACCAACCGGAATGCGAGGCTTATCGAACGCAGGCCGGTCGCACCATTGGCGGATCGCTGCAAACTCCAGCACCGACCGAAGGGGCGTTAAAACTGAACGGACCTTCGTGGCCGGACTAGCTTGGGCACCATCTCGCAAAACCACTTTGTACGCTTCATCAAGCGCAGTCTGATTGATGTCCGCCAGACGCGTCATTCCGAAGTAATTAAGCAGTCGCAAGAGGTATGCCTTTGTCGCATCAGACCTCGGCTCGGCCTCAACATACGCCGCTACGGCATGGGAGAAAGTGACGACGGCCTTTTTGCCATAGACGCTTTCCGTCCATAGCTGGGCTTCGCGTTTCGCCCGGTATTCTTCTGCCCTTTGGGGGTCAGAAGTTCCTGTGCTTTCAAAAATGCGCTTTCCGTTGAGGGAGCCGCGGAGATAGAGCGTGTTGGATGATGATCGTTTGACGACCTTGATTTGCATTCTAGGCTCAGGACTCATTCTTTGAGGCAGAAGATGACGCTTGCTGCGATGTGGATTGCGGACATGAATGTATGAGCG